>JANOWZ010000712.1:0-11559 GCA_031418155.1 Deinococcales bacterium | reverse complement strand
CGAAGCGCTGCCCACAATGGCATCTCGAGTTGTGATCAGGCTGTAGGTTTTGCCCGCCTGAATTGCATCATTAAAGCAAACGTACAGGCCCGCATTCAATGCCCGAACCATGACCTGACAGGCGCTGCCTTTGAAATTCGCGTAGACCTGATGCGTCACGAACGCGCTCGAGTCCAGATTCGCGCTGATGTTGCGAACCGTTTGCGCGTGTGTGCCACCTGGCAAGTCCAACACCAGTTTGGTGCCGGTCAAGGCCAGCGAACGGGAAAGTTCGAGACCCGAGAAACGCACACGCACCGTGGCTTTCGCATTCGACTTCGGAAGACCGATCAAAACGAAACTTGCCATAGTTTGATTTGGCTCGAGGATGACGCTGTTGGCGCTCGCACCTTTGGGCAGGTCTTGCAGATCAAGGTGCACACGACCATCGAATCCGGCGCGACGGACTTGAACCTCGAGTTTGATTTGCGCAGGCTGGCCCGACACAGAAATGTTCGGGACGCTGACGAGGCTTACGGCAGAAGCCCCCGATTCGGCGCTGGACAGGTCTTGCAGCGTGCCACCGCAGGCATTCAGCAGGATTGCGCCCGCCACGACGAGCACGGTTTGCAGCAGCGATTGGTGTTCGAAGCGGTGATGGTTCATGGGCTGCCCTCGAGTTTCGTGCGGGTTTTGAACACACGCTGGCGCGATCTTATGATAATGAAGATTACGATCCTATTCTTAAGTTTTGGTTTGGACATCGGCAAACGTGATAGCACCGCGAACCCCAGCCTAAAAACCGCCCGAGCGCGTCCGCAACCTTCATGCGGTTGCCATTGGATCTCCACGAAATCTTCAAACACAAATCCGAGACTCACGCCATGACCCACTTCAATCGCCGAAAATTCCTGTCCCTTGCCGCGTTCACTGCGGGCAACACGCTGCTGGGTGCACGGGCCTGGTCGCAATCCGCCGCGAGCGCCATGCGCTTCCCGCAGTTGCCCCTCCTGCCAACCTCGAGCCCCGAACCTGGCCTGGTCATCGCCGAACTGGTCGCACGGCCAGCCATCGTGCAGGTCGGCGGGAAGGCGGCGAGGCTGCTGACCTACAACGGCGCGTTGCCCGGTCCGCTGCTGCGCGTCCGTGAGGGCGACACGGTGCGATTGAAGTTCAGCAACCGACTCTCTGAGATGACGAACCTGCACCTGCACGGCCTGCCCATCAGCCCGAACGTCGACAACCCGTTGCGGATGCTTGAGCCAAACGCTTCGGAGACGCTCGAGTTCACCGTGCCGAGGGGTTCGAGCGGGACGTACTGGTATCACCCGCACGCTCACGGCACGGTATCACGGCAACTCTTTGGCGGCATGGCGGGTGCAATCATCGTCGAAGGCGAGGCCGACGCGATCCCTGAACTCCGCGAGGCGCACGAGCAACTGATCGTGCTGCGCGACCTCGGGCTGGCGAACGGCTCACCCGAGCCGCACACGACGATGGACTGGTTGAACGGCAAGGAGGGCGCAATCCTGACCGTTAACGGTGCGGTCAAGCCGACGCTTGTGGCGAGCAAACCGACGCTGCGCCTGCGCCTCGTGAACGCCTCGAACGCACGCACCTACCGCCTCGCGCTCGAGGCTCACCCGCTGCACCTGATCGCCACGGACGGTGGGCTACTCGAAAAGCCCGTAACTCTAGAGGAACTGTTGCTGGCACCCGGCGAGCGTGCTGAGGTGCTGGTGCGGCTCGAACGCGAGGGGACCTTCAGGCTGCTGAACCTGCCATACGAGCGTGGCAAGATGAGCATGGGTGGTTCGGGCGATGTGGGTGAACGTGACCGCCGTGATTCGGGCTCGGCTGGAATGGGCGAAATGAACATCGGCAACGCGAGCCCGCAGACGCTGATGTTCGTGAATGCACCCAAACTTTCCAAGCCCGCACCGCTGCCCTCGCACCTGGCAAGCCTGCCCGTGCTCGACGCGCCTGTTGCCCTCACACGTCGGCTGGTCTTCACCGAACGGACGGCGCAGGCGAAGTTCCTGATCAACGGCAAGAGCTTCGATCCGAATCGCGTGGATTTCACCGGCAAGATGGGCACGCTCGAGATCTGGGAGATCAAAAACTGGGCCGATATGGACCATCCGTTCCACCTGCACACCTACAGGTTCCAGGTCCTCTCAAGGAATGGCAGGCCCGAGCCATACCGCGCCTGGAAGGACGTGGTCAACCTCCGCAGGAACGATTTGCTGCGGCTCGCTGTACCGCTGGTTGACTTCCACGGGAAAACCGTCTTCCATTGCCATGTGGCTGAGCACGAAGACCGGGGCATGATGGGCGTGTTCGAGGTCAGAGCCTAAAGCCCGTCGTTCAGTGAGTGGTGCATTCATTTGGAACCTCCCGTATCGGTGGGTGGCCCTACTGTACGCGCCTTTTGCGATTGCGTAACTTCAGTGGAAAGTGATCCTTGCGTCTGTACATGGCCTCAGGCATCGAATCTCGAGCCGCCTCAATCCTCGGCCTCATCGCTTTCAATCTTCCACCGATACCGCTCGAGGCTGATTTTGCCGGTCGTGCCCAGCACGATCCCTTCAGCCTCAAGCAAGCGTTTTTGCAGGTCACCGCTGCCGACTTTGTAGGTGCTGATCTGCCCGCCCGAGTTGATGACCCGCCACCACGGAAGGTTTGTTTCGTGGTGCAGCCCGAACAGGATTTCTCCGACTTGGCGCGGGTTGCGTGGTTTTCCAGCCACACGCGCAACCTGTCCATAGGTCATGACGTGACCCTGTGGGATTTGGGCGATCACCTCGAGCACCTGGGTTTTGAACGCCTGGGTCATGGGTTCAGTTTACGGCTCGAGCTTCGTTGCCGGGTCTTCGCGTTTGCCCGAGGACATCAATGCCGCGCCACCAATGAACAGGCCAATCACGATGTAAAGGTAGTACGAGAGGATCCGCCAGATCAGCGTCAGCGGAATTTCGGCTTGGTGTGGCAGGCCGCTCGCCTCGAGCACGCTGGGCAGAACAATCTCAAAGTAGCCCGCGCCCCCCGGCGAGGGCACAAGCAGGCTGAGCGCCACCAGCAGGCTTTGTGCGGCCAGGATCGTGATGTGTTTGACGTTCTCGAAACCGCAGGCCCACAGCAGCACGTTGAAGGCCAGGAAGTGCGAGATGTAACTGAGTGCGGTGACAAAATGCAGCGTCAGTTGCTTACCCGCTGAAAGTTTCGAGATTTGCTCGAGCGTTGCGGCGGTTTCGCGCACGAATCGGTACGCACCCCTGCGGAAGCGCCTGAGAAAGCCCAGGCTGGTGATGTTCCAGACCAGTTGTGCCAGGGCGTGCGGGCGGAAGCTCAGGCCGAAGGCAAAGAACAGCATCAGTGCGGAGGCGGCGATGGCGAACACCCCGAGCGCCGGACCGATCACCGGCACATTGAGGTTCACGCCCATCAAGGTCAGCACCAAATACGAAACGGGCAGGGACCAGGCGTAGTACACCAGGTCCGTCACGAGGCTGTAAAGGGTGATGGCAGTGGCGGCTCGAGCGCCCACATAGCGGCTCAAGTACCAGACCAGTCCAAGTGCCGATCCGACCGATGGGGTGATCGCGGCGGTGAACAACGAGAGCAGCATCGCTCGAGAGGCGCGTCCAAGGGTGATGGGTTGCGATTCGTCCTCTTGTGGCAGCGAATCGGCGATAATTTTGATGCGGATGCCACCGATCACCCACCATCCGACCAGGCTCAGCGCGACGAGGATCAGGCCGATGGCGCTGGGTCGCAAGGACTGGTAGAAGCCGATCAGATCAAAGGATTTGCCTTGCGTGCCGGTCAGGAACAGAACGGCGACCGCCGAGATCACAATCGAGACGATCACGGCCCGGATGGCGCTGCCAGCGTTCATATATGAACCTCATCAAACACGATGTTCACGGGTGAACCTCATTCAGGACAGCGTTCACGTCAGAACCCCATTCGCTTTGATCTCGAGCAGTTCGGCGAGCCGGTGAATCAATGGTCGGATGGTCTGGGCTTTGAGTTTCAAGCTGGCGCGGTTGACGATCAACCGGGCGCTCGAGTGCAGGAAAATTTCGGATTCCGTCAGGCCGTTGTCGCGCAGGGTTTGACCGGTTTCCACCAGGTCGATCACGGCATCGGCCAGACCGGTCAGGGCGGCGAGTTCGATCTTGCCATTCAAACGCACGATGTCGGCGCTGAGGCCACGTTCAGCAAGGTATTTCGCAGCGATACGCGGATATTTGGTGGCCACCCGAGCCAAACGCTCACTTCCTCCGGGCAGTCGAATCAACGAGAACCGCGTGCGCCCAAAACCGAGATCGAGCGGTTCGTAAACATCGCGGGCGCTCTCGAGAATCCAGTCTTTGCCGACCACGCCGCAATCGGCGACACCCAAATCCACGTAAACGGGCACGTCCGGGTCTTTGACTTGCAGGACCGTGACGTTGCCGAACTCAAACCGCAGGCTGCGGGATTGCTCGAAGGTTCCAATCTCGAGTCCGGCGCGACGCAGCAAGTCGAGGCTCGCATCTCGCATTCGTCCGCCACCGAGGGCGAAAGTCAGTTTGGTATCGGTGACGCTCATGCGTTCACCCGATCCAGCATGATACTCATGCGTGCACCCGATCCGGCTCGAGCGTTTCGATCTGCCCGTCTCGCAAGAGGTGTTTGATGCCTCGAGCCCTGGCATACGCCTCGAGTTCCGGGCGGTCACTGGTCCAGGCGTGTTCGACGCGCCAGCCTTTGGCCCGCATTTCCCGAGCGGTTTTGGCATCCAACGCAATCGCATCGGGCGCTTGAATCGTGGGCGGTCCACCCAATGCCGTCATGATTCGCTCCAAACCGAAAGCCAAGCCCGCAGCGGGAATGGCTCGGGCATTGGGATCGTTGGCGGGTGCACCGTCATATCGGCCACCACCGACAAGCGGCTGCCCGAAATCTGGTGTGTACGCCTGGAAAGTGACACCCGTGTAGTACGTGTAGCGGCGCGGCAAGCCCAGATCGAACAGGAAACGATCCGCTGGTAAACCCGAAAGCTCGAGTTCTTGCACGACCGCCTCGAGCCGGTCCAAGGCGATCACGGCGGCATCGTTTAGGGCGAATTTTCGCGCCTCGGCCAGCACTTCAGGGCCACCGTACAAATCAATCAGTGCGGTCACGGCGGCGCGGGTGGTGTCGTTCAAATCCAATGGCTCGAGCAAGGCCCGCAATCCGGGCGCGTCTTTACGGTCAATCGCGTGGCGCACCAATTCCAGCGTTTCGCCATTCAGTTTACTCTCCTCTAGGACTGCCCGCACGAAACCGGGATGGCGCAATTCAACCGCCGCGTTCTCCAGCCCAACGGCCCGCAAACCCTCGAGCGCGAGCGTGACCACTTCAGCATCGGCCTTGGCGGTACTGACACCCAGCAATTCAAAACCAACCTGTGAGTACTCTCGGGCGCGTCCGATCTCGGCATCACGGGTGCGAATCCAGAGGTTGCCGGAATAACGCAGGCGCAACGGCCACGGACCATTCGGGAAGCTGCTGCGCACCAGTTGCGAGATCGCGGTCGTGAACTCGCCACGCAAGGCCAGCACCGTGCCATCGCGGTCGATCAGCTTAAAGCTCTTTTCAGAAAGCGGATGGGCCGCGTCATGCACCTCGAGCGCCGGGGTTTGCACCGCCTCGTAACCCCAGGCGTGAAACAGGTTTTCCAGTGTTTCGCGCAACTGCTCGCGCCATTCCCATTCGGGCGGCAGGCTGTAACGGGTTCCATCGGGAATCAACGGCATCGGGCAAGGATAACAGAAGTGCGGCCTGCGTTGAGGTCGGCAGGTGACGCTCGAGGACATCACGGCACGCACTTTTTGGCCTCATCTGTCCGGTTAGAATTGTGGGTGTGCCCGTGGAAGAAGTTGCACCCCTCGATGCGAACCTGAACTCGAACATCGCTCGAGCCTCTGTGCCGACCGGTTCATCTGAAATCCGCGAGGCGCTGCGTGTCCCTGAGGGCTGGCGGCGTTTGCGCATCGACCTGGAATATGACGGCACAGATTTCGCCGGTTGGCAGGTTCAAGCGCGGGGCGAACGCACCGTTCAGGGTGTGCTCGAGGCGGCACTCGCGCCGTTGGGTCCAAGCTCCAGACCGATTGCGGCGGGCCGTACCGATGCCGGTGTTCACGCCCTGCGGATGACGGCGCACGCCGATGTGCAATGGAATATTCCTGCCGCCAAAGTCTTGCGGGCGCTCAACTCGAGGTTACCGCCGGATGTGCGCGTGTTGTCGTGTTCGGACGCGCCGGAAGGGTTTCATGCCCGTTTCTCGTGCGCGTGGCGTTCGTACCGCTACCGAATTTTGAACGCCCCGACCGCCAGCGCCCTGCACCGCCACCGGGCGCTGTGGGTTCCGCAACGGCTCGAGGTTGGCCCGATGCGTGACGCGACCCGCGCCCTGATCGGCCTGCACGATTTCGCGGCCTTCGCCACGCAAGAGGAACGCCAAACGGTGCGTGAACTTTTCGCCTGCACGGTGCGCAGCGTCCCGACCGTGCTGGGCCGCGAGGGTCAGCATTTTATCGAGGTGCGCCTGAGTGGTGAATCGTTTTTGCGCCACATGGTCCGAGGCATCGTCGGAACCTTGCTCGAGGTGGGTTTCGGCAAGCTCGACTCGAGCGAGGTGCAAACCGTGCTCGAGGCTCGGGACCGGGCAAAAGCTGGGCCAAATGTTGCGGCGCACGGGTTGTTCTTTGAACGCGCCGGATACGAACCGTGGACGGAGGCCGAAAAGACCGTGACTCGGGTTCGGGATTTGTCGGGCTGAGGCTCAAACTGGTGCGTGAACCCGTCACCAATTCGATCTGACACGACCGTACATTTTGCGCATTGCAAGCATCAGACTGCTGCCCGAGTCGGTGGTTTGCTGATGCACCGCAACGTCCAGGTTTTCGATCAACCTCGAGTACGCGCCATCAATCGCCCGCACTTCGTTCTCGGCGAGTTTGCGCAGGTTTTCGTTCAATTGCGCCAGCTTGTCCGGGTGGTACTGCGCGACCTTCGCTTGGTACGCACCCCGAATCTCACTCAGGGATGCCTGCCTGGATACTCCGAGCACGTAACGGGCCGAAAGGTCATCGGGATGTCCCGCCAGTGCCTGCGGTTCGAGCATGCCCGCACCGGTGCTGACCACGCTCGAAAGGCGGGATTTCAGGGCATCGGCGCTCGAGGTGTCCGGCTTGGATTTCTTGGGCATCAGCAGGCCGTACAGTTTGATCGTGCCCCAAACGAAGGCCACGCCGAGCAACTGCCACCACCAACGGTCGCCGGGGTATTCCGTGAACGGTTGAAAATTCGCCAAGGCCGCAAAGACGAACCAGTGGACCGTGAACGCCCACAGGCTGGCACGGCCCAACGGCTCGAGGAACCAACCCAACCCGGCCCGCAATGGCTTCCAGAGGTGTGAAACCACGATGAAGGCCGCCTGCAAGTACAGCGCGACCAGCGCGAGTTGCACCGGCGGCATCGCCCAACGGTTCTCGAGGTCCAAAAGTTTGGGCAGTTCGGGCCAGACGCTAAAATTGTTGGCGAAAATCCACACGAACACACCCGCCGTGACCAGCACTGCGACCTCAAGAATTCTCGAGAGGACCGGGATTTTGGCGAAGAAATTGATCACATCTTTGCGGTGAAAGCCGAGCACCAAACCACCAAAGAACAGCGTGTGCCACTCGTAGGGCTCGAAGTACGTGGCGAACGGTTGCTTGAAGCTTGCCGGTTGCAACAGGTGTGCCACGTAGACCGCTGCGATACCGAGCACGACCAACCAACCCATGCGCCGCATCAAGAAAAACAACGCGACCGGCGCGACCACCATGTAAACGACGTACAGAATCAGAATCTCCTGGCCACTCGTGCCGGTGCGCAAGGTCAGGACGTTGGTCAGAAACTCGAGGGGGCTGTTGCGAATCCACTCGAACAGCGGACGGTTGCGCTCGTCACTGCCCCAAAATTGCACCGCCGTGAACGCCCCCAGCAAACCGAATCCGAGCGTCATGATGATGGCCGTGCGGTACAACACCAGTGCCCTCGAGAGCACGCGCCTGCTGGCGACCGCCCAACTTTCCCTTGCCGTGACCATGCCGAGCGTCAGGCCGGAAATGAAGTAAAACGCTTCGGCGGCGGAGATGTAAAACTCCGTGCCACCGGTCAGCACGTAGAGCGCCGAACGGTCCTGAATGTGATCTGCGATCATCATGAACAGGCAATAGCCGCGAATCAAATCCAGGCGCGGGTCTCGACTCGAGGTGCTCGAGTACGCCCAAGAGCGAATGGTGTTCAAAACCGATCTCATGCCGTGATTTTATGTGCTGAGGCTCAAAGCTGGGTGAAGCCAGCGGAATTGTGAACGCGAGGTTAACATTGCCGGGTTCTCAATCATTTTTGGAACCGTTGTTCCAAGGTGCAATCTTAAACGGAGGGTATCGAGCCACGGGCGGTTGCGGTTTCAAAATGATCCAACATGAAGATGCTATCGTGGTTCGTGTCCATCCCCGAACGGTTTTCTCATGCGCTGCGCACGTTCTTGCTCGCTCTGATCGCACTGACCTCCCTCTCGAGCGTGACCAATGCGCTGCCCATCAGCCGTGAATTCACCGTCAAACCCAAAGAGACCTTGTATCGCTTCAGCATCCGTTGCGGTCAATCGCTTCCAGTGTTGCGCCGCTTCAACAAACTCTCGAGCGATACGGTTTTTGTGGGTCAACGCATCCGTTGCGCCCCAATTTCTCGGCCCGCTGTCAGTTTCACCAGTGGCAAGGTCGCGGGCATCACAGTCAGCATCTTGCGCATCAACTTGGCCAACCCTGCCGTGCGTTTGGGAATCCTGGTGCCCCGTGCTGGCATGGCCCGAGGTGGTGAACGTTTAGAGCGGATGTACGCCCGTTCCGGCGCGATTGCCGCGATCAACGGCGGGTATTTCAACACCAAAACGTTTGCGCCCGTCGGTGACATCGTGGCCAACAAACGCCTGCTGGCCCGAGGGCAACTGCGCACCGCGCTCGCCATCAGCCTCGCCGGTCGTGCCCGCGTGATCGATTGGACGGACGGCAATCAACGCGCCGCGCAACACTCGAGCAACCGCTGGCGCGGATTCGTGACCGTGATCGGCAATGGTCCGCACATCGTTCGCAACGGCGTGACCCGCATCCGATTGCGCAGCGAGGGCTACCGCGACCGGGCGATCCTGCAACCCAACGCCCGCAGCGCGATTGGTCTGGTGAATGACCGCGAGATTGTCCTGGTCAGCACCAATCAAAAAATCACGCTCGAGCAATTGGCCCGAGTGATGCAAAAACTACGTTCACGTGAGGCGCTGGTCTTGGATGGCGGCTCGAGCACCGGCATGGTTTGGCGCGGCAAAAGCGTGGTGAAATCGGTGCGGCGAATCGCCTATGGCATCGCGGTCTTCGGACCGTAAAATGCTCACGCAGTCGGAACCGATTTGACCTTGCGAACGTAACACGCTTTCAAGGAGCACCCATGACACCCGTGTTGGCAGATCAGACCCTCGAATACGCCGGATTCTGGAAACGGGTTCTGGCGAGCCTGATCGATTTCGCGCTGATCGCAACGATTGGATTCCTGCTCGGGCTGGCGTTCGGTTACAACCCGATCAGCGAATTTCAAGAGACGTTTCGCAAAGCGATGGAGAACCCTGGCGGTCCGCCACCGCAACCCGCCGGACCGCCCGCAATCCTGAGCTTCATCAGCATCGTCGGCAACTGGCTGTACAAGGCTGTCCTTGAGGCTTCAGCGATGCAGGGCACGCTCGGCAAAATGGCGGTTGGGATTGTTGTCACCGATCTCGAGGGAAAGCGCATCGATTTTGGTCGGGCCACACTGCGTTACGCGCTGGTCTGGGTGGCAAACCTGCTGGCGCTCGTGCCCGCGTTGGCCGGTGCGAGCGGTTTTGCCATCATCATCGATTCCGTGGTTGTGGCCTTCACACCAAAGAAGCAGGCGTTGCACGACATGATCGCCGGGTGTCTGGTCGTCAATCGTTCGAGCGCCCGCCGGTCTTGAGGGTCAACTCGAAATTAACCGTTCATTCGTCCCGTTCCCTGCGAACCTCCCGCGCTACAATGAGATCATGCGGGAAATTTCAATCTCGAGCGGCGAACACGACTGGCCTTTTTCCAAGGGCCTGATCGTCGAATCGCTCTTGAATGCCAACATCGAACGTGAACCGGCGATAGCGATTGCGCGACGGGTCGAACAACGCCTGCTGGACGAACAAAAACGGGTCGTCAGCCCGAGCATCCTGAAAACCCTGGTCACAGAAGAGGCCCGGGCCGTGCTCGGCCCGGATGCCGCCGATATTCTCGAGGCGCAAACATCCGCCTTCGAGGACATTGTGGTGATCGAGGCGGACATGCGGATTCCATTTTCCAAAGGCATCCTGTCACGCTCGCTCGAGTTGGGCGGATTGCCGATCAAAGACGCTTATGAGCTCTCCAAGGACATCGAACGCACCCTGCGTTTGCAGGGCATCACCCGGATTGAACGCGAAGGGCTCGAATCGCGCATCACCGCCGAGGTTGAACGCCATTTCGGTCAGGGCGCTCGGGAGGCGTACTCGGAACGGCATCAACGCAGCGCCCAAGTCAACGTGCTCGAGGAACGTTCCAACCTGTCCTTTCCGTACTCCAAAGGCATCCTGGCCCAATCCCTGATGGCGACCGGCCTGAGCCCCGTCTACGCGCACCGTGTCGCCCGAGAGGTCGAACTCAAACTCTTTGAACGCGGCGGGCAAATTATCAACCGGGCCGAATTGCGCGAGGTCGTGCTGACGATTTTGCGCAGCGAGGTTGGCAACGATGTCGCCGAACGCTACGACCTGCTGCGATCCATTCGCCGTCCGAACAAACCGCTGCACATCCTGATCGGAGGCGTGACCGGAACCGGCAAAAGTGTGCTCGCCGCCGAGGTCGCGTACCGCCTGGGCATCACCCGGATTGAATCCACCGATTCGATCCGTCAAGTCATGCGGGCCATGATCTCCAAAGCCCTGATTCCAGCACTGCACGCCTCGAGTTTTGATGCTTGGATGGCGACGCTCGAACCGCACGAGGCGGCAGAACTCGGCACCCAACTGAGCAGCAAATCGTACCGACCCAGCAAACAACGCCTGCTCGAGGGCTTCCGCGATCAGGTCTCGCAGGTCACGGTTGGGTTGCGGGCGATCATCGAACGCGCCTCGGACGAGCACACGTCCATGCTGATTGAAGGCGTGCACATTGTGCCCGGATTTTTGCCGATAGAGGCGTTCAAAGATTCCACCGTGGTCCCAATGGTGATCGTGGTGCGCAACGAGGACGAACACCGCAAACGCTTCTATTCCCGCGATGCCGAAACCAGCCAGCACCGCCCGATGGGACGTTACCTCGAGCATTTTGAAGGCATTCGCGCCCTGCAAGAATACGTCGAGCACATGGCCCGAACCGTCGGTGTTCCCGTGATCGAGGCGGAAGGTTTGGACAGCGCGGTTGAAAGTGCGATTGAAGTGATTTCCAAACGGGTCTTGGCCTCGAG
>JANOWZ010000711.1:0-1986 GCA_031418155.1 Deinococcales bacterium | reverse complement strand
AACCGAGGTTCTGCCGACCAGTTCGTAATGCGCGGTTTGCCGATACCGCCCGTCTGAAAGCAGCAACAGGTCGTCGTCCCGGCTGAAGCCTTCGGTTTGAAGCCAATGCCCGACCAATTTGTTGGGCGTGCTCAGCGTGGTTTCAGCAACCTTCAAATAGAACTTGTTGCTGATTTTATACAAATCCGTGTTGCGCAGGCCATTGTTGTCCAAACGCAACTGGTAGAGCACTTTGCCTTCAGCATCGATCAACTCGAGCGTGTCACCCGTGGCGCGTCCGGTCAGCGTGAACGTGTTGCCCTGCACCAACAACTTGGCCTCGTAAGCCTCACCCTTGGCGGTGATCGTCATGGTCGTGTCCTGCTGAATGTACTGCCCCGCGAAATTGAGCGGTTTGAACGGATCTCGAGGTTCGCGGTTGCTGCGTTTGAACAACAAACCGTTTGAATCGCTGCCGGTCGTGGCATTGAAACTCACGTCATCGTAAGGCCGAACGTTGTACGTGCCGGTCAAATCGCCACTGAAGGTCAGGATGCCCTTCTGAAACGTCCAGTTGCCCTCGCCGCTTTCGGCTTGACTGGTCAAACCTGCCTCTTTTTTGAAGGCAAAGCGCCCATCGGCCTGGAGTTCAAAGGTGTAACTTTCAAATCCGGCCAGCGTCGTCCACGTGCCAACCAACCATCCCGAAAGCGGCGAGATTTGATTCGCTTTGACCCGATGAAACAAGATTGTATTCAAACCAAAATTCCCACCACGCCAACGCATCGTTCCATCCGAGACGCGCTCGAGTTCGTAGGATGCCACCTCGGTCAGACCAGAATTTGCGTTCTTCCAGGTTTGTTTCAGCCGGTCATTGACCGATTCCCACTTGGCCGTCTCGGAGTAGACGACCTCACCATTCCACTTGGCGATCTTCCAGGTGTAAGCACCATTCCCCAAGACATCCAACAAGAAAATGTTGCTGCCATCTCGAGCCAACCAGGAACCCGACAACCACTCCTTGCTGATCGCGCTCGAGCCTGACCTGCCGCTGCTTTTCGGATCGGTCTGCGCCTGAAGTTGCGTACCTTGAAAGGCCAAAAGCAACACAAAGATGATCGACCAATATTTCGTCATGAATCCCTCCAGGGCAGAATCATTCAAACTCGAGCCAAAGTTTGATCTCAGGGTGTCACTTCAACGGGCTGTTCGATGCAAGATACGGTTTGAGTTTCGCATACGGCAGCAAGAAATCGTTCTCGCAGGCCGCCGCGACGTGCGGGAATGATGGTTGCACAACCAAACCGTCAGGCGAGACATACCAGGTAATGAATTGAAAAACTTCCTCGGATTGGTACACATCGGCACAATCAACATTCAAACCATCGCTGAATGACTTCACCTCCTGTGAAATCAATTTCTGCAGGACGGTTGCCCGAGCCAAAGTGAACTGCGAGAACAACTCGAACGGCTCCTGGGTCTGCAAGTTCAAACCTTGTGGAATCGCCACGAAGCGATACAGATCCTCGAGCTTCAAGACTTTTGCCGTCGCCAAATCCAGCGTCAGGTTCGCGTTGTACCCATCTGGGTGAGCGCCGCCGCAATCGTAGTACGCCGCACCAGTCACACTCAGGATGCGCTGCGAGTACCACGCGATCCGTGGCGTGTACGAGAACCCGTTCGGGCCATCGTTCGGGCATTGCAGGGCGCTGCTCGCCATGCCGTACTGTTCATCGGTGAGCGCATCGTTTACGGCTTTGGCCTGAGCAGATTTGGCCTGTCCAGGCAAACGGAAAAATGTCACGTTGGATTTCGGCTCGAGCCACCACTGCACGTTTTTGCCACTCACCTTCTCGAGCCTTGAGGCTTTCAACGGCGCATCGAAACGCAAGTATTCATACGGTTCCTCGAGCTTCCACCTGCGCAACAACGGCGTGCTCGGCAACCTGATCGCGTTCAACTCAGGCCCGGTCACGGCCTGCAATTTCACCGGCAGGGTTTTGCCCG
>JANOWZ010000710.1:0-9936 GCA_031418155.1 Deinococcales bacterium | reverse complement strand
GAGGCGCTCGAGCACGGCCTTGAATTGCTCAAGCACCAGCGCGAGGATGGCTCGTTCCCCTTTGACCCGGACGGACGGCATTACGCCAAAGACGATTTCGTGGTCGCCCGAGAATTCCTCGAACCGATGGGCCTGGCAATGGATACGGCGCTCGACATGACCATGCTGCCCGCGCTCGAATTCCTTGAACTCTTCGAGACCACCGGCGACCTGCGCTTTCGTGACGCGGCCCGAAAAGCCCTCGAGTGCTGCCTGCCTTTGCGCCGACCCGAAGGCGGCGACTACTGGGAAACCCCATTGCACGCGCCGAACCTGCTGGCGGCGGGACATGCGGCGGTCGCGTACTACCGTGGCCATCAGACACTCTCCGACGGGCGTTACCTCGAGCAGGCAATTCACTGGATTCGCTCGTTGCTGCCGTTCACGCACCTCTGGGAACCCGCCGACAAACCGATGCTCTACAACACCAAGCCCTGCCTGTGCTCGAGCGACTGGTATTTTGCCAATTGGGTGCGCGACCACGTGCAATGGGAGGTGCTCGAGACCTTCGCGCTGTCCCTCAAGCATGGCATCGACTGGGGCTTGATCGACCCGGAAATCGATTGGCACGCCTACCACCGGGGCATCACGCTGGCGGCGACCCGTTGGATGCTCGACCACACTCAGGACACCTGGCGACCGCACAACCTGCCAAGCACCCTCGAACTCTACCGTCTGGGCCTGTTCGATGATTGCCTGCCGGACACGCACAACAGCACCACTGGTTTGTACGGCGGCATGGCAATTTTGCCCGACGTGATCGCCGTGAACCTGCTCGGATTGCTCGAGCGTGAACCATGAACCGCCCAACTGTTCCCGAAGACGTTTACCTCGGGGATGCCGTGGCCTATCCCGGCCCGTGGGCGTTTCAGTTGCCCGCGAGTGTGATCATCCTCGTCAGCGATGCCGAACTCGTGCGGCTCTCGAGCGATCCCGACGCCGTGCTCAACCTCGCGCTCGGCTTCGAGGCGAACCAGCAGAGCCTGAGGCAAATCTGCGAGGATGCCCAGGCGAAGGGCACGCGCACGCTGATCGTTGCCTTCGATCATTTTTTCGCGCAGTACCGGCCCGGCATCAACCACGCCCGCACCTTGATGCCGGACATGGATGAATACGTCGAGCACATCGCACGCATCGGCAGCTTCGCCTCACAGTACGGGCTCAAGCTCGAACTGAGCCTGCTCAGCCCACTCGAGATTGGACCGGCCTACGTGCGTCAGACTGGCGAGTGCGGGCGTTGGCTGCACTACCGCAAGGGATTGCGCGACCCGAGCACCGGGGCCTTCAGCGTGGCCTTCTGGCAGCATCGGCGCTGGGTCAATAACAAAGGACCAGTGGATGTTGAACCGACTGGGGTGCGTGTCTTCGCGTTCAAAGAAACAGCCGTGCCCGGCACCGCCTGCCGAACCGTGCTCGAGCACGAGATCGTCGAGATCAGCGAACTGGCCCAGATCGAAGTCTTCGAGGGGCTCGAGTCCGGGCATGTCGCCCGGCGTGCCCAGGTCAGCGGTCGAGGCCGCAGCGACATCGGCGATCTCGACCGCGTGCTGATCGTGCAGCAGTACCGCGTGCTTGAGATGGATTACTTCAGTCAGACAGCCGCGCCGTACCTCAACATGTTGCTCGAGAAATACCTTGAGGCGGGCGTGCAACTTTCTGGGTTTTACTCGGATGAAATGCACATCCAGCAGGACTGGGATTACTTCAACCACCACGAGCACGGCCAGTTCGCGCTGCGCTACGTTTCGCCGGGCCTCGAGCGTCAGTTCGCCGCACGGTATGGCCCGCAGTACGCCGACCTCGCCAAGTACATGGTCTATTTCGCCTACGGTCAGGAGGACTTCGCCCCCGGCATGAGCGCCCTCGAGCCGGTTCAACACGTTTTCGGCCCGAGTGCCGACGAGGTTCAGCGCACGGCCCTGTTTCGCTCGAGGTATTTTGAACTTCTTCAAAATGGCGTGGTGGATTTGTTCCTCGGGGCGAAGCGTCACGCCGAACGCAAGGTCGGTCACACGCTGCACACCCGCGCACACGCCACCTGGGCCGAAAGCCCGACGATTGACCATTGGCGCAGCGGTGCCAAAAACCCGTACAGCCTCAAGTACGAGTACGGCTCGCACTTTGTCTGGTCGAACACCGTGCATCAGGCGGCGAGTGCCTGCCACGATTACTGCAAGTGGGGCGAGTACCTGACCGGCGGCGGCACCGATCACCCGGAATGCGGCTGGCTCGACCGCAACTATTACGGCGCGGCGCTCGCCTGTTCGCTGGGCATGCTCAACGAGGTGCCGTACTCGTATTGCGCATCCTGGGGCATGCCGCAGGAGATCACCTGGCGACGCCAGCAAATCCACAATGCCTTCGGCGCGAGCCACGAATTTAACATCTTCAACGTGGTGCAGGACATGCAGCACCGCGAGATCGAGGTCTTGATGCTTTACCCGCTCGACCTGGTGAGCGGCGAGGAGCGCTTCGGTTCGTGGATGACCCAGTATGGCTACGCGAACATGATCACCGCCGCGAAACTGCTCGAGATGGGACGTATTGGCAAGGGCACCCTCGAGATCGCGGGTCGGCAGTTCACCACGCTCGTGGCAACCTTCGAGCCATTCCCTAGCGTGGCGCTGCTCGAGTTGATCGCGGCCTTTGCCGCAAGCGGTGGACGGGTGATCTGGAGCGGTCCACCGCCGCGCCTGGACCGCGACGGCAACCCGATCCTCGAGCGCTTCTCGAGCCTGTTTGGTATCACGGTCAAACCCAGCGCGGATGGCTGGGGCGAATTGGCCCCAGGTCGCCAGATCACCTTCGAGGCCGAATTGAACACCGTCTCGAGCCAGACTGTGTTGACCGACTTTCTGGTGGACCATCTGCACCCAGTGATTCCGCAAGCTGAGACCCGCGTTGTCGCCCGCAGTGGCAAGTTTGTCGTCGGCACGCTGCGTCCACATGGCAAGGGCGTGCTTGTCTACCTCGGGTATCGCCCCCGTGACGATCAATCCCAAAGCATGGGTTTTGAAACCCGCAACTGGTTTGAAGTGCTGAACGCGCTGGGCGCTTATGCCGGAACGGACAACCCAACAACCGTCTCGAGAACCACCAACGTGCTCGCCTGTCGCTCTCCCAACTCTACTTTGACGCTTGCGCCACACCTCAGGACACTCGAGGAGGACTGGTACGGCGGCTTCTCGCGCAAGCCCGAGGACGATCTCGAGGCTCTGAAACGCCTCGATCTGCCCTCGGATCGCTTGCAACTCGCGGCGTTCGCGGTGGCTGGGCATCGGCTCGATTACCAGGGACGTGGCGCGATGGCGTTCAGGTTGGATCAGACAGGAACGCTGATGGCCTTCGCTGGGCACGATTGCTCGAGTCTGACGGTGGATGGTCGGCAGTTTGAATTTGCGGATCGGGCCGTCGGTCAGGTCGGCTGGGCACCCGTTTCCGAGGCGCGTCAACTCGAGCACGGCGCGAGGTTGATCGTCTGGTGCGACACGGCGGCAAGCTTAAAAATCCCCGCCCATGACCCCGCAATGGCGATACACTTTGTTGCCGAGGCAGCCAAACCGGGCTCGTTTGGCAACGCCGTCAACAGCAGATTCGAGCACGGTCATTGGGTGCTCGAGATCACATCAGCCTCGGCGGGGCGCTGGATCTATGGGCTTCCTGTTTCAACGGGGGTGGGTCAGGCATGAGTCTAAACATTGCCATCGTCGGCACCGGCAAGGTGGCCCTTGAGAGCTACCTGCCTCAGCTTGTACAGCACGAAGACGTGAGCTTGTTGTACTTCAACCGAACCCGCGAAAAGGCACTGGCCATCGCCGAACGCTTCGGTGGGCGCGTGATGGATTCGCTCGCCGAACTGATGCAGCAAGACCCCGATTCGGTGCTGGTCTTGACCAGTGAAACCCAGCGCTTGAAGGTTTCACAAGACCTGCTCGAGCTTCGCCCCAGGCGCGTGTTCTTTGAAAAACCTTTGGTCGCCAAACTGGGTTCGGCGAGTGTGGGCGAAACGGATTTTCTCGAGGCGCACGCCCTGCTCGAGCAGGCCCGCGCCGTGGGAACACAGACCGCGATGGTCTTCAACTACCGATTTTTTGACCAGACCCTCAAGGCTCGAGCCTTGATCGCAGAACTGAATCTCGGGCGACCCGTCCATTTCACGGGTTTGGTGCATTACGCCTGCTGGAGCCACTGCATCGACCTGCTGCTCGAGATCATGGGTCCGGTTCAGACCATCACGGCACTCAAGGCAAACACGCAACGCTCGGTGATGGGTGCCGAGGGCATCGCCAACGTCATGGCGGCGTTTCGCCTGGACAACGATGCCAGCGGCACGCTGATCGGTACGGGCGAGATTGATTTCAAACTGCCCCTGTTCGAGCTGACCTTCGCCTTCGAGCACGGACGGCTAACCATGCGCGATCTGGACGGCGATCTCGAGGTGATCGACTACCGCACGGCACAGCACCTGACCTACGGCCTTTCGCGCAACGGCTCGAGGTGGGACCAGTATCAGGCCTCGTTCGGCAAGTCGATTGCGGCGTACCTCGACTCGGTGCGTGCGGGCACACCGCCGCCCGTGCCGGGACTGGCGGGCCTGCGAGAACTGCAATTCGAGGCGGGGTTGAAACGCTCGATCAACGAAAGTCGCCCGATCACACTCGACGAGACGTTCCCGATTGATCCCGCATTGATCGCCGCACGGGGGCAGCCGTGAACCGCCGCCTTCCGGGAACCGACCTCGAGCTTTCACCGATCTGCCTCGGCACGGGTGGATTCGGTGGCAGCATTGACCGGCAAACATCGTTCGCCATGCTGGACCGCTTTGTCGAACTGGGCGGCAACTTTCTCGACACCGCCCACGTCTACTCGAACTGGATTCCTGGCGAAAATAGCCGCAGCGAAAAGACCATTGGCCTGTGGCTCAAAGACCGTCAGAATCGCCAGAACATGGTCATCGGCACGAAGGGCGCACACCCCAACCTCGAGACCATGCACCTGCCCCGCCTGTCTCGAGCCGACATTCAAAATGATCTCGAAGAAAGCCTCGGGCATTTGCAGACCGATTGGATTGACCTCTACTGGCTGCACCGCGACGACCCGACCCGGCCCGTCGAGGACATCCTCGAGACGTTGAACTTTCAGGTCGCGGCGGGCAAGATTCGCTTTTTTGGCGCGTCAAATTGGACCCTCGAACGATTGCGGCTGGCGCAAGAGTACGCCGCCGCCAACGGCATCCGTGGCTTCGTGGCCGATCAGGTCTTGTGGAACGCGGCGGTCGTTGATGCGGACGCGATTCCCGACAAGACCACGGTGGTCATGGACCACGCCCTCGAGCAGTACCACCGCACCACGGGCCTGGCGGCGGTGCCCTACAGCGCCCAGGCCAACGGCCTGTTTCAACGCCTGCTGACCGGCAGCCTCGAGCAGATGAACCCAGGCTTGCGGGCACCGTATCCGCTTGCGGCCAACCTCGAGCGGCTGAAGGTGATTCAAAAAATTGAGCGGGCCACCAACCTGACCCTCAGCCAGGTCGTGCTCGGATTCCTGACCTCGCAACCGTTCGTGACCATTCCCATCGTTGGCCCGCGCACCCTGGAACAGCTCGAGGACAGCCTCAGCGCCGTTGGGGTGCACCTGGCACCTGAGCAGCTCGCGGAGTTCGCATGACCTCAGCGCCACGGTGGCACGTCCACGGCCTCACCCCAGCTTGGGATTTGGGCCTGCAAGCCATCCTCGATCCAGAGAAATCGTCCGTTGATCGTGGCGGCCTGATCGGACATCAGGCGGAGCACCAGGTCGGCGGCCTTTTGCGGATCGTCACCACCGGTCGCCTCAACCCATTGCGCCCAGGTTCGGTAGCCATCACCCGCCGGTCCTTCGACCCGAGCAACATCGTCGCGGATTTCGGCCCACATTGCGGTTTTGACATCGCCAGGATGGATCACGTTGGCCGTGACACCCGTCCCCTCGAGTTCCGCCGCCAGGTGCCGCGTCAACTGGTTCAGGGCGGCCTTGCTCGTGCCGTAGGCGCTGTTGAGCGGTCCGGGTTGATGCAACGAGGCCGCCGAGGTGAAATTCACGATCCGGCCCCAACCCAGGCTGCACATCCCACCAACGAAGGCGCGACACAGCAGGTACGGGGCCACGGTGTTGATGGTGATGGTCTCGAGCCAGGCCTGCGGGTCGCTGTCCTGCATCAAGGCGATGGGTCCAAAGACACCCGCCGCGTTCACCAGGATCGAGGGCTGGCCCAGTTGCGCTTCGATTTGCGCCCGCAAACCATCCACGACATGAGCATCACCCAGGTTCGCTTGAAAAGCCTGTGCCCGACCGCCACGGCTCGAGATCATCGCCAAAGTTTCTTCGAGACCTGCCAAGCTGCGAGCAACCAGCGCGATGCTCGCACCATGTTCGGCCAGGGTGACGGCGGCGCGTTGACCGAGGCCACGGCTTGCACCGGTGACCACCGCCATTTTCCCGACCAGACGCAATCGCTTTGGCATCGAAGATCAACACGCATTATGCGCCCGCTCGAGCCGCTTCGCACCCAGGGTTCAGCTTTGCTCACTCGCCCAAATACAACAGGAGGTCATGGATGAAAGCACTCGTCTGGGAAGGTCCGCGTTTGATGGTCATGCACGAACAGGCGAACCCCGTGCCCGATCACGGTCAGGTCCTGCTGCGTGTCGCCTACGCTGGCATTTGCGGTTCGGAACTCTCTGGCTACCTGGGGCACAACGCCCTGCGCGTGCCACCGCTGGTGATGGGCCACGAATTCTCGGGCGAGATCGTCGCCATTGGCGCTGGGGCGCTCGAGGTCCAGCCTGGGCTGGCCGTGGGTCAAGCCGTCACCGTCAACCCGCTCGCCTCGTGCGGCTCGTGCCACCACTGTGTTCGAGGCCTGAACCACCTCTGTGGACAGCGCAAACTGCTCGGGGCGAGCCTGCCGGGAGCCTTCGCCGAGTTCATCCGCGTGAGCGCCGAACAGGTGCACGTGCTGCCCCTGGGCATGACGGCCCGAATCGGGGCGTTGACCGAACCCGTGGCGGTCGGTGTGCGCATCGGCGAACTGGCCGGTGAGGTCTCGAACGAGGCGGCGCTGGTGCTCGGCGCAGGACCGATTGGCTTGCTGGCGCTACAAGTCCTCCAGGCCCGAGGCGCGAAACGGGTGTTCATCGCCGACCTCGATCCCGAACGCCTGGCGATGGGCGGCGCACTGGGTGGCGAAGTGCTTAATCCTCGAGCCCTGGATGTGGTCGGCACCGTCCGCGAGGCCACGGGCGGACTCGGTGTGGCGGTCTCTGTGGATGCCGTCGGCACGGCTGGCACCCGAGCGCAGTGCGTGGCGGCCACGCGCTCGGCGGGCACGATGATCTTGTCGGGTTTGCACGAAGAAACGAGCGCCATGCCCGCCAGCGAAATCATTCGCCGTGAGATCGTGGTCAAGGGTTCGTTCGCGTACTCGCCCGCCAACTTTCGTCAGGCACTCGAACTTTTGGCCCAGGGCACGATTCGACTCGACCCGTGGATCATCGAAGCCCCGCTCGAGGATGGCGGAAAGTGGTTTGAGCGTTTGATCGAAGCGCCCGGCAACGTCTCGAAAGTCTTGTTGGTGCCATGACATCAATGGCGCGAATTGCGGTGATCGGCACCGGCTGGTGGTCCACCTCGGCGCACATTCCGGCCCTGCAAGCCCATCCCGGTGTGTCCGAAATCGTGCTCTGCGATCACGATCCATTGCGGCTGGCAGCGGCAGCCAATGCGTTTGGGATCGAGCGGCGCTACGTGGACCTGCACGAGATGCTTGCCTGCGAAGCGCTCGATGGTGCGGTGGTCGCCACCAACCATGCGAGCCATTTTGTGATCACCAAAACCTGCCTCGAACACGGCCTGCACGTGATGCTCGAGAAACCCATGACCTTGTACGCGAGCGAAGCACGAGCCCTCGTCGAGCTTGCACAGGCCCGAGCACTCGAGCTGATCATCGGTTACCCCTGGCATTACACCCGTGAGGCCATCCAGGCTCGAGCCCTGATCGCCTCGGGGGAACTCGGTTCGATTCAATACGTGACCTGTTCGGCGGTGAACACGATCATCGGCTTCTTGCGCGGCGAAAACGTGGTCGATGGCCCGGTGCACGGCCCAGGCACCGCCTACAGCCAACCGGGTCTTTCGGGCGGCGGGGAGGGGCATTTGCAGATCACACACTCGGCGGGACTGATGTTTTTCACGACCGGCCTGCGGGCAAAACGGGTTCATGCCCTGATGCACCGGCACGGTCTGCCGCTCGATCTGGTGGACGTGATGCTGCTCGAGTTCGAGGGCGGTGCGCTCGGCACGGTCGGTGGGACCGGCAACGGGTACAGCGGAAAAGTGGACCTCGGGATTTACGGAGAACGCGGCTCGATTGAACTGGACATGTACGCACGCCGGGCTGTGACCGTCAATGCCAAGCGCGAGAAAACCGTGCTCGAGTCCCCACACGACGGCGAACAGATGTACCCACGGGCCGCCCCGGTCAACGACTTGGTGGATGTGATCCTCGGGCGGGCCGTGAATGGCTCGGGGGCCGAGGTCGGTTGGCGAACCGTCGAACTGCTCGATGCCGCCTACCGTTCGGCGGCCGGTGACGGTCACGCCGTGACCATCGAATCCCTGTACGGATAAGGCCCAAGGCAAAAGGAGGCCCACATGAAGATCAAAAGCGTCGAAGTGTTCCGGCTCGAGGAACCCAACAAGCCCATCAAGACCGCGCCGCGCCGCCCAGGATGGGCCGAAGAGGCCGAGGTTGCCAACCCGATGTCGAAGTTCGCTCACGTCAAACGGCACCGCAACCTCTGGACGCCACGCTGGAGCGATGTCTGGTGCAAGGTCACGGCTGAAGACGGCACCTTTGGTCTTGGTCAGACCGGCTATGGCCGACCCGTGGCCGCCGTAATCGAGGATCACCTGGCCCCGCAGCTTGTCGGGCAGGATTGCTTCGCCACCGACCGGTTGTCCGACATGATGTTCCGTTTGACCAAACCCTATGGCACGATGGGTCTTGCCTCGTATGCGATCAGTGGTGTCGATCTGGCCCTCTGGGACCTCAAGGGCAAACTGCTCGAGCAACCCGTCTACAGCCTGCTGGGTGGGCCATCTCGAGACAAGGTGTTTTGTTACGCCACCGGCAACGACGTGGACTGGTACAAGGAACTCGGCTTCAAGGCCTTCAAACTCGCCTGCCCCTATGGTCCTGCCGATGGCCTGGATGGCCTCGAGAAGAACGCCGATTTTGTCGCCAATGCCCGAGCCATCATCGGCGATGACTGCGAATTGATGCTAGACTGCTGGATGGCCTTCGATGTGGACTACACCGTACGCCTCGCCGAGAGATTGCGCCCGTACCGCCTGAAATGGATCGAGGAATGCCTGATCCCCGAAGACCTCGACGCGCACCTCGAGTTGCGGACCAGGCTGCCGTGGCAAACACTCGCCACCGGGGAGCACTGGTACTCGAGCGTACCCTTTCAATGGGCGGCCAGCCACCATGCGGTCGATATTTTGCAACCGGACATCAACTGGTGCGGTGGCGTGACCGTCACCCAAAAGATCGTTGCGGCTGCTGAGGCGGCGGGCCTGGGTGTGATCCTGCACGCCGGTGGTCACACGGCTTTCGGGCAACACCTGACGTTTGGGCAATCCGCGATTCCCTGGTGCGAATTCTTTGTCGGCTCCGCCCCCGGTGTGCCGCTTGAGGAAGGCCGGGTTGCACCCGGTCAACGCCTACCCAAAGACGGCTGGCTCGAGCCGAACGATGCGCCCGGATTTGGTCTCGAGATTCCCCACGGGCACCTCGTGCCATTCTTTACCGCCCCATGATCATTGACAGCCACACCCACGCCTGGCCGCGCTGGC
>JANOWZ010000709.1:0-2647 GCA_031418155.1 Deinococcales bacterium | reverse complement strand
ATCGCCTGAAGCCGCGAACGTCTCGAAGGTACGCTTGAATGGTGCTTGGGCTGCGACCGCGTTCGCTTTTCAGGTAATGCGAATACGTGACCTCGAGTTGTGTTGGTTCGGTTGGTTGTTTTTTCGGGGCGCTCATGGTTTGGATCTCCTGGAGTCCTGTTGGTGCTCGAGGTTCGGGCGGTTGAAAGCTGGTTTTTTGGATTGTACCAGAAATAAGCATTTCTGGTCGTTATTATTCACTCGGGCTGAACAGTCAGGTAAGTCGTGCTGAACGGGATGGTTTTGCGTTTGAAAGCATTCTGGCCGGGATCGCTCGAGAATTTAACGATCAGAAATACAGGTTTACGACCAGAAATAGTGCAAAAAGGCCGGTCGGAGCGGGGGAGACCGCGAGGGGGATGCTGAGCAGTGTTGTACCGACTTGCAACACCTTGCGAGGGGTTAAGGGTTTGGTCACACCCGATCCCGCACAATGCCGAAATGGAGATTCCAGCCGAAATGCAAACCTTCAAAACCCGAACGGTCGCCGCAGCGCTCGAGCTCCACCCGAACACGATTCGCAGTCTGATCAAGGCGGGCGAGTTGGAAGTGGTTTGGATCAGCAAGACAGACCAGCGTGTGACCGGCAAGAGCTTGCCGAAGTACCTCGAACGGCGCAAGGTCAAACCGGGCGAGACGAAGGACGAGAACAAGAGGACGGGCATCGCTGCGGGAGGCGGTGGCGGCGTAACGGAAAACGTCAAGTCTCGGGCCAGCCAGGTGCTCGAGCGGCTGGGCTTGGGTGGGACGAAAGGATCGGCGCGATGATCCTCAAAGCGATTGATCCGGGCAACGCCAACCATCCGATGACCAAAGTGGGACGGGCCGCAGAGGAACAGATGGCGCACTACTTGAAACGCGCCTTCGCTGAAGAGACGGGTATTTTGGTTTTGAACAGTTTGCGGCTCGAGCGTGCCGGTGAGGTCGCGCAAATCGATCATTTGGTGTTGCACCGATTCGGGATGGTGATTGTCGAGAGCAAAAGCATCAGCGGCGAGGTTCGTGTGAATGCGTTGGGCGAATGGCTGCGGCGCTCGGGGAATCAGGCGCTAGGCATGGCCAGTCCGGTCTTGCAGGCGAAACGTCAGAGTGAATTCTTGTTCGGCCTGCTGAGCGAAGAGGGCGTACACCTGCTCGATAAAATGCTGGGCCTGGTGCAAAAACGCTACGGCGCGATGCCACGTGAGGTGCTGGTGGCGATCAGTGATCACGGCATGATCGGTCGGGCGGACCCGTTGGCGTTGCCCGAGGTTTGCAAGGCGGATCAGGTGCCGGACAAAATCCGGGCGATCATTGCGGCGCGAAAGAAAAGTTCGAGCTTGTTCTTCGGTGACATCAACGACGCTGGTTACACGCTTTCCGATGTGGAACTGGCACGGATCGCGGCGTTCTTGCTCGAGCGGCACAGGCCGAACCGACAGGAGCGTGCAACAGACGGTTCTGCACCCGTGCCGTCGGCAACGGTCCATGCGACACCGATCGCACAGCAAGCCTCGAGCGCAGCAACGCAGCAACAACCGATGCCGGTCAAAGCAGTGGCGGTGAAATCCAGCGAGGATCAACTTTCGGGTGTGGTCTGTCGGCACTGCTCAAGCCCGAGGATCAATATTTTGTACGGCAAGTTTGGCTATTACTTCAAGTGTGGCGCGTGCGATGGGAACACGCCGATTCAGATGACCTGCCCGAGTTGCAAGGCGAAAGCGAAGGTGCGCAAGGAGAAACAAAAATTCTTCCTCGAGTGTGCGCCATGCGCTTCAAGCACGTTGTTTTTCGTGAATGTTGGTGAAGTCGAGGTGAGCACATGACCACAACCCGACGGCTGCTGAGGTTGCTCGAGCGATTGTGCTTGGGCGGGGCGAATAGATCGGCGCGATGATCCTCAAGAACCTCGAGCCAGGGATGTCCGCACACCTGATGCTCAAAGCCGACTGAATGCTCAAGGCCGCACTACCAGATGATGTCAATGAATCGCGCCCAACTCGGCGCTTGCCGCTCGAGCACTTGACGCAACGCCAGCCTTCCACCATTCACCTCGAGAAACTCGGCGCTTGAACCTGCTTTGGCAGCCAACGTCTGCGCCATCAAGCTGACATCACGCTGCAACACCTGGTCTTGGCTTGGCGCGGGCGAATCGAACCATTGACACAAATCTGGACCTTGACGCGCAAAATACCGGAAGCGCAAACTCAGCAACCAACGCCCATCCCGCCGGTACGCGACCGCCAACCAGTTGCCACCACCGAGGGCTTGAAAGCCAGGTGCGGGCCGTTCGGGTTGCGCATCTGGAAGATCAACGAACCACACGCCGAGCACCCACACATGGTCTGGAACCTCGAGTGCGCTTGATACGGGGGCGGGATCACCCCAGCCTTGTTCGGGAACCGCCATCTTTGGCATGGTTCGAGCAGTGATTTGCGCCAAGACGTTCAGCACACTTAAGGCGTGTTCTTCGAGCACCAGAATGCCAGCCCTCAGCGATTCGAGCTTGGTTTGCTGTGAGGCTGACGCTTGGGGTTGCCAGTCTTCAAGTTGTGCCCTGAGGTTCGGGACGCTCTCGAGGCTGCTGCGGTAGGCACCGAACAGGTGTTTGAGCGTCTCTTGTGGTGGC
>JANOWZ010000708.1:0-8097 GCA_031418155.1 Deinococcales bacterium | reverse complement strand
TCGCGGTATTGCAATGGCGATTTGGTCAGCTTGACACCCATCGTCACATCGGAGGTCGGCAAGGCTCGAGATCGCAATGATCGGATCGTCTCGAGGAAAATGTTTCGCACTTGAACGATGTCCCCCTCGAGCAAAGCACGCAATGCCTGATTGAGAAACTGACTGCCATACGTTTCACTGCGACTCGAGTGCAATGCGCCACCGCGCACGAGCAGGCGACCATCGTAACGAAGCAGCGCGTAATTTTTGAGTTCATGGCTGAACATCGCAAGCGAGCGACCATCAAACTCAAGTTGCAAACCGGCAGGCAATGTCGCCGCAACGGATTGAACCAACTCGCGTTCTCGAGCTTCATTCGCCCAAGTTTCCGGCACGCTGAAAAACACGCCGTCCGTGTCTGCCTCGATCAAGGTCACGCCTCGAGAGCGCAATTCGTTGCAGGCATGCTCGAGAATTTCGCGGCCTCGTCGGGTGATTTCGTCGGCTGCGGCACGGTCGGCAAGCAATGCCATTCTGCCCGCTCCGAGATAACCGTAGGCGCTGTTGATGACCAGCTTCATTGCGGCTTGCAGCGCGTGATGTTCGCCGTGTTCCAATGAATCTGTATTCGCAGAAAGTGCTTGCGCTGCCTGTTTGTGCTCGAGCCGCAATGCTGTCAAACGATCCACGACATGGACGAACACCCCGAGCGCATCACATTTTGGGCCGATGCCATACGTGCGAATCAAGGATGGATACAGGCTCGCAACATCGGCTTTCACAACATGTTTGATCACACCGGTTCCAAACAAATGCAATCCACCGCCCGAGTGCGGCTCGAGAAATTCTGGATCGCTCGAGCATGGCAGTGCGGCACCCGCTTGGACGTAAGCACGCACCAGCATCGGCTCGAGAATTCCGGTCGCGGTTCCGGCACTGGCGACACGCTCGAATCGTCTGGGAGCCATTCGGGTCAGGGCGAACGCTGGCGCGTGCAATCGTTTCGAGATCGCATCGACTTCGCGCACATCATCGAGCGCATAGCGTCTGACACGTTCGGGATCGCTCGAGTACGTTTTGTAAATCTCGTGACCAGGAATGTATTCGCGGTCTTCGCTGGCGACACCGAAGTATTTGGCGACGGCTTTCAAACCGTGGCTCGGCATGTCTCGAGCCACAAAATCATGCCGCCAAACCGCATCGAGCGTGTCGAGCATTTCCCGACCGGCAAGGCTGTAACGCTGCTCGCGCCCGCGCCGACCACCGGCACTGCGCACCGGTTCGAGCGGTCCCGGATCGCGTCCAAGCTCGAGCTTGATGTTGTGCGTTTCGGCCCGAGCAAGCAGGAAGGGCAAGTCAAATCCGAAGAGGTTGTGATTCTCGATCACGTCCGGGTCACGCTCTCGAATCACTTGCATCAGGGATCGAATCATCGTGGGTTCGTCGCTGTCTTTCGGAGCCTCGAGGACCGTTTCAAACCCAGTCGAATCTCGCACCGAAACCATGAAGATCCTGCCGTTTTGCGCATCGAATCCTGAAGTCTCGAGGTCAAATTGCAGGCGGCGCAAATCCGCAAAGTGCATTCCGTGAAAGTACGTGCAGCCCGATTGCATCAAGTATTGTTCAACGCGCCCAACCGTGTAGTAATCCGGCAGATCATTCAGACTCGAGGCGGTATCCCCTGTTCGCAGTGTTGCCCCGCGCAGAATCGTTTGCTCGAGGTTGCGTCCATCGCGTGCGGAAATCAAGTAACGGTAATCTCGAGTTCCGAGCGTGCGATTGGCCGCGCCATCGATCACAAAAAAGTGAGCGTTCGGATCATCGAAGCTGTATTGCTCGAGGTCGTGCAAATGTCTGGCGTAGACCCACGGACGAAAACGTTCGCGTTCAACGATCAGTCTCCCCTGCTGTCTGCGCCAAATGATCGCCCCGCCGTAACGGTCGGAATGAACGCTGACAATCCCAGGTTTCGGATCGTGCCCGAACACCCAAGCGTCATTCGCCTCGAGACCAGTCATCGTGCCCGAGTATCCCATGCGCAAGCTCGAGATTTCGCACGCATTCTGGCTTACGAACACGTGCGGTCGAACGGGTTAGGCTTCACCCCTATGGAATACAGACGACTCGGCAACACCGGCCTGAAAGTATCCGCAATCTCCCTCGGCGGTTGGACCACCTTCGGCGGCAGCGTGCAAGACGAAAGCCTCGCCAGAGACATCATCAACGTTGCGCTCGAGGCTGGCGTGAATTTCTTCGACCAGGCCGATGTCTACTCGACCGGTCAATCCGAACTCCTGATGGGCAAAGTCCTCAAGGATCACCCCAGAGAAAAGCTGGTGATCTCGAGCAAACTCTTCTGGCCGATGTCGGACGAACCGAACGACCGTGGTTTGAACCGCAAGCATTTGCGCCACTCGATTGAGGGCAGCCTGAAACGCCTCGGCACCGATTACCTCGACGTGTACTTTTGTCACCGTCACGATCCCGAAACCAGCACCGAAGAAATCGTCCTGTCCATGAGCCACCTGATCGACCGTGGACAAATCTTGTATTGGGGAACCAGCGAATGGTCCGCTGCGCAAATCGCCGAGGCCGTGATGTATGCCAAAGCCCACGGCCTGCACGTGCCCATCGTCGAGCAACCACAGTACAGCCTCGCGCACGCCACCCGAGTCGAAAAGGAAATCCTGCCCGTGACCACCAAGCACGGTGTTGGCCTCGTCGTCTGGAGTCCACTCGCGATGGGAGTCCTGACCGGCAAGTTTGATGCCGGAGAAGTTGAAGGCTCGAGGATGTCAACCACCAAAATCGGTCGTGATTTGTACACGCCCGAAAACATCGAAAAAGTCCGCCATCTCAAACCCATCGCTGACGGTCTGGGAGTAACTCGAGCCTCCCTCGCCCTCGCCTGGGTCCTGCGTCAACCCGGAGTCTCAAGCGCCATCGTCGGAGCCACCAGCCCCGAGCAAATGAAGCAAAACATCGCCCACAAAGACCTGCGCTTGGATGCCGCCACCATAGAGCAAATCACCACCATCTGGAACACCTCACACTCGAGCCCTTGACTTTGACCAACCTCCCTTAAGAAAGGGGGAGTCACCGCAGGTGACGGGGGGATTTCCCACCTCCATCCCACCCCGAACAATCCCAACCAACCAAAAAGCAAGGCTCGAGCATCCCACACTCGAGCCTTGTTGATGTTGTGATCTTCAATCCCCCGCCGGAACCAATCCCGTCCCAAAGCTTTCGCTGGCTCGAGATGGTTTGTTGATGCGTCCTTTTTCAAATCGGTAGAACGCTGCGGGCACAACAAACAGCGTCAGAAACGTACTGACGAGCACGCCGCCAAGAATCACCACGCCGAGTCCTTTACGGAATTCTGCGCCTTCACCTTCGCCAAGAATCAGTGGAATGGAGATGACAAGAACCGTCAGTGTGGTCATAACGATGGGGCGCAGGCGCAATCCGGCAGCGTCGATCAAGGCTTCCATCAGTGGCATTTCTCGAGCGCGTTCGACCACGAAATCCAGAAGCAGAATCGCGTTTTTCGTGACAAGGCCAACGAGCACGACCATACCCAAGACTGTGATGATGTCGAGTGCCACACCAAGAATCACGAGCGCCCAAATCGCTGCGACAATAGCGAGTGGCACGGGCAGCAGCAGGTAAATCGGGTATCGGAAGGAATTGAATTGCGCTCCGAGCACGAGGTAATTTAGGAGGATGGCAACCAGAATCGCAATCGGGCCATACAAGAACAAGTTGCCGAGCAACGCGGCGCTGCCGGTGGAACTACCAGTGCCAAGTCCCACCTCCTCGTCCAGCAAGCCTTTGCTCTCGAGGTCTTTGGTGATTGGTCCTCGAGCGGCAAATCCGTTCGTGCCTTTTTTGAGTGTGATCTCGAGCGTGGCGGAATAGGTTTTCGCGCTTCTCGAGATGGTGCTTGGTGCTTGGCGGAATTCAAATCGTCCGAGTTCGGACAGTGGCAGGTTACTTTGCAATGCCTGTGAGTACACGGGCAAGTCCAGCAGCGATTGCTGTCCACTCACCAGTTCTGGGTTCAGTTTGACTTTGACATCATAGCTTTCGTCGGCATCACGGTAGCTCGCGGCTTTGGTGCCTTGATTCGCCGTGCGCATGACGTTCGCCAGGTCATCGGCGGTCAGTCCAGTTCCGGCAAGTTTGCCCTGATCGGGGATAAAGGCTTGTTCGACCGTGGTTTGCGAAACGCTCGAGGAGACGCTGACAACGAGCGGATTCTTGATCAGTGCCGCGATGACTTTCGGTGCGCGGTCAATCAGTGCGGCTTGGCTCGAGCCTGCCAGGAACAGCGTCAGGTCGGCGCTGTCACCTGGGCCTTGTTGTGCTCCTGAGACTTTGACGCTGACTTCGGGCCGGTCGGCGAGCAGTGCTTTGAGTTCGGTGTTGTACTCGGGGATCAGGTCGAAGCTGGCGGGGCGGGTGCCTTTTGGCGAGAGTTCAATCGTCATCAGGGCGTTGCGCGGTTCGACACCTCCGGCGGTGAATCCGCTGGTCGTACCGACCGTTGTGGCGATGCGACGAACGTCTGGTTGCTGTTCAAGGTACGCTTCGACGCGGCGCACGATCTTGTCGGTTTCGTCCAGGCTCGTGCCCGGTGGCAGGGTCACACGGGTGCTCATTTCGCTCGAGTCCGTTTTGGGCGAGAAGGTGAATTGCAAATTGGCCAGCGCCAGGATGCCAGAGAACAGGAAGGCGAGCGCACCGAGCAGGACGAAGCCGTTGCGTTTGAGGCTCGCCCGTAAGGCTCGGGTGTAACCGCGTCGGAAGGCGTTCAGACCATTGTCTGTGATCGTGTACAACCAGTTGGCGCTGGCATTCAGCAGTCCGAACAGCACGGCCAGCAGGTAATGCAACAGCATCAGCACGAATGGGTAAAACACAATGCTGGCAACGATGATCCCGATGCTGGCGGCGAGCGGCAATCCAGGATTTAGTTTGTCTGCGGCAATCGAGGCCGCATCAACTGGTGCGCGAAGTTTCAGCACGATTGGCACAACTTGCGCGATCACAACGGCGATCAGTCCGAGAATCCCGAGCGGTTTGCGCCAGGCTTTCCAGCCCCATTTAAAACTCAAGGGAAAACTGGTGAGCGTCTGCCCGAAATCTCTCCAGGTCATTGGTTTCGGGTCTGGCGAGTATGCCATGCGCACGGTCAGGAAGAACAGCGCCTCGAGCCAACTGAAGAGAATCGCGCCCGCGAGTCCGAGCGAGAATTCTTTGAAGAAAGTCCCGAGGATGCCTGGAATCAGTGCGAGTGGCAACAGCACCGCCAGCAGTGAGAAGGTCGAGGCGGCGACTGCGCTGAAGACCTCAGACGCGCCTTTGAGCACGCTTTCGATCAGACCGTAGCCCATGTGTCGGAAGCGTTCGATGTTCTCGGCGACCACGATACTGTCGTCCACAACGATGCCCATCGCCACGATCAGGGCCAGCAAAGTAATGATGTTGAAGGTGAAGCCGAAGTACGCAAAGACAAGCGGCGCGGCAGAAAGCGAGATCGGAATGGCAAGAACAACCGCAAACGCCGTGTTCAATTTGCCGAGCGCGAGCAGGCAGACAATCGCTACGATGCCCGCGACCAGAAAGGCTTCTTTGGCGGTGTCGTACACACTGGCGGCAATCGAAACCGAGTTGTCGGCGGCAATCTTGGCTTGGAATCCGTTCGGCAGGTTCAATGCCTTAACCGCATCGCGCACGCCTCCGGAAACGCTGACGGTGTTCGCGCCGCTGGCCTTGCGGATCGAGAGCAGCACGACCGGCTGGCCGTTCAAACGGGCGTAACTGGTCGTGGCGCTCGAGGTGTCACGGACAACCCCGAGGTCCACGATGCGTGTGCCTTGGGCCGGATCAACGAGCGTCTGTTCAATCGCTGTCAGGCTGGTCGGCACGTTGCGCGTGGCGAATGAAATGTTGCTGCCGTTCGCGGTGATGTCACCGGCTGGCAGGTCGAGCGCATTGGCCCGAAGCGCGTTGGTCACTCGAGCCGGAGAAAGGTTGTAACTCGCAAGCTTGCTCGGATCGAGCAGCACTTGAATCTCTCGGGCGGGCGCACCGGAGATGCTGACGTCGGCCACACCGTTGACGCGCTCAATCGCGTTGCGCAGTTTTGAATCGGCGTATTTGAAGACATCTCGCAATGCAAAACCGTTGCCAGAAAGGGCGACACGAATAATCGGCTGATCGTTCGGATTGAATTTTTGCACCGTCGGTGAATCCGCTCCGGCTGGCAGTTGTCCACGAATCGCCGCCATCTTCTGCGAAACATCGTTGGCGGCATTGATGATGTTCACGCCGTTACCGAACGTTACGGCCACCTGCGAGACACCGCTCGAGGAACCCGCGTTGATGTCGGCCACGCCCGCAATCGTGGAGACCGCATCTTCAATTTTGCGTGTCACCTGTTTGTCCAAATCCTCTGGTGTCGCACCGGGGTACGTGGTGATGATGCTGACGACCGGCACGGTGAAATTCGGCAGGACATCAACACCCAATCCGAGGCTAGCAACCAGACCGAAAATCACGACCGCCACGAACGCACCGATGCTCAGCACGTACCTCGAGACGCTGAATTTGATCGCCGGATTCTCGATGATCCGTTCGGCTTCGGTCAGGATCGGTTTGGCTTTGGGCAGCACGACCTCACTGCCGCGCACGACTCTGGACAGGTTTGGTGGGTCATTTTCATTCATGGGCTACCTCCGGGAGGTGTAGAGCAGTGAAGCGATGTGGCGTGAGCAATGGGCGGTGAAAGGTTTTGTAGGGTGCGCATCATGTGTCACCTGACGCGCACCGGTTTCGCGTCAACGGTGCGCACAGCGCACCCTACGAATTACTTCGTTGCAACAATGTTGACCGTCTCGCCGGGTTGCAAACTTCCTGGCACGGGGAAGATGACTGTTTCCCCAGACTCGAGGCCGGAGAGTGCGACTTTGCCTTGTGATTCGGCAAGGATGTTGACGTTGCGTTGTTTGGCGATGCCGTCTTTGACGACGTACAAATACGGTTGTCCGCTGGCGGTCGAGAGCGCCCCGGTTGGAACAATCGTGCCGGAGGCAAGTTTGAGGTTGTACGAGACTTGCACAGTTCCACCTGCGGTCAGGCTCGAGGTATCTTGGCATCCGACGGGTTTTCCAGGAACGCGACATGGCGAAATGAATCGTGCGTACAAATCAACGAGTCGGTTCGTTCCGGCGACCTGCGTGCTGCGAACGATGCGTCCCTCGAGCCGTTTTGCTCCGGCCCGAATGTTGATGCCCGCTCCAGTTTGCAGGTTGTTGGCATCTTGTGATGGCACGCGAAATTTGGCGCGAAGGCTCGAGGTGTCCACAAGACGGAAAACTTTGCTGCCGGTGTTGACGAACTCACCAACTTCAGTGTTCAGTTCGGCAATTTCTCCGGCAAACGGTGCACGAATTCTGGTTTGGTTCAGGCTGCGTTGGGTTTGCGCAATGCGGTTGCTGGCTTGTTCAACCGCGACTTGCAACAGCGCGATGCTCTCGCCACCGGATCGCTCTGATTGCGCGAGGCTCGCCTGAGCCTGTTTGAAATTCGCTTGCGCCTGCGCGAGTCCAGCCTTGGCGTTGTCCAAATCGGTTTGCGATGTGCCACCGATGTCATAGAGCGATTTGGCGCTGTTGAAGGTGCTTTGCGCTTTGGACAAGGATGACCGTGCGCTCTCGAGCGAACTCTGATTCGTGCCGAGCGTTTCGGGTGTTTTGCGCCGTCCACTCTCGAGGTTGATCTGCGCGGTTTTCAAGGCCAGTTGCGAATCGGTCAGTTGTTGGCGCAGGCTCAAATCGTCGAGTTGCAAGATGATTGCGCCCGATGCGACTCGAGCACCCTCGCGGAAGAAAACGTTGGTGACTTGTCCGCTGGCTTGCGCGGCAATGCTGCTGTCGATGCTGGCTTCAAGTGTGCCGCTCGAGGATCGGCTGGTTTTCAGTGCGCCGCTCGTGGCTTTGACGGTGCGGACGGATGTTTTGGTGTCTCCAATTTTTGTTTCGGCTGGTTTGCTCGTGCTGGATGCCGCTGGTCGGGTACAAGCACTGAGGGCCGCACCGTGCAAAATGCTCAGTG
>JANOWZ010000707.1:0-4593 GCA_031418155.1 Deinococcales bacterium | reverse complement strand
CGAGCGGCGAAAGATTGCTCAAATACACGAACGCGCATCAAACCTCGAGAACGAAAATGCGACCTTGCGCTCGAGAATCGAAGTGCTCGAGCAACTGGCCTTTGTTGACTCGTTAACCGGTCTGCCCAACCGTCTCGCCTTGGAGCAACACATCAGACGCGCCCACGATCACGCTCAAGTGAGCGGTGAAACACTGGCGTTCGCCATCGCAGACATTGATTTGTTCAAGCTGGTGAATGACCGTTTTGGTCACGCGACGGGCGACGCAGTTCTGCGAGAGGTCGGTTTGCTCCTGCGTTCGCACTGTCGGATTACCGATTTGGCCGCTCGACTCGGTGGTGAGGAATTTGCCATCGTCATGCCAGGATTGACCCGCCGTGAAGCCTTCAACGCCTGTCAGCGTTTGAGGTGTGCTGTCGAGGAGTTCGATTGGTCCTCGATCACGCATGGACTAAAGATCACGCTCAGCATTGGTTTGACCGACAGCATCTGTGAAACGCCTGCCGCCACGCTCGCGCTGGCGGACCGTCAGATGTACCGGGCAAAACTCGAGGGTCGCAATCGCGTGCGAGCCACTCGAGGTGGCGTGTGAATTCCATGCAGCGAGACTCTTGGAAAACCGCATCGGTTTGTTTTCTGATCGAGGGCATCGTGATCGTTTTGCTGGCCTCGAATCACCTCGTCTTGAGCTTTCGATCCCGTGGGGGGTTTGGTCATCGGGCTGCGCGTCTGGCCGCGAAATCTACTGGGGCTTCATCTGCGGATTCAGCGTGATGCCTGCCCGAGCCGTCCATTTGGTAACGCTTCGGTAATGCCTGCGCCATACCCTGAGGCCCAGGGAGCACAACCATGAAAATCAAAGACCGCATGACGCACAATCCGATCACCGTGGATGTCAGCCTACCGATCCCAGAGGCGATGAAGCTGATGAAATCGGGCGGCTTTCGTCGCCTGCCCGTTCTCGAGCACGGCAAGTTGGTTGGGATCGTCACCGACCGTGACGTGCGCGAGGCGATGCCCTCGGACGCGACCTCGCTTTCAATCTGGGAGATCAATTACTTGATCACCAGAATCACGGTCAAGGAAATCATGACCAAAGCACCGGTGACGATTCAAGAGGATGGCAGCATCGAACGGGCCGCCCTCCTGATGCTCGAGCACAAGATCGGTGGCCTGCCGGTGATGTCTGGTGCCAACGTGGTTGGCATCATTTCGGTCACGGATGTGTTGTGGTTGTTCCTCGAGCGGGCCAAACGAGACGGTCTGACCGGTGAGGAAGATGCCTTGGTCGGCGCGAGGTGAGCGTGTTCAAACACATTCTGATCCCAATCGATTCACAGCCCTTAAGTCAACACGCCGCCAAGATGGGACTCGAGGTGGCGCATCAATTTGCCGCCCGAGTGACGATGGTTCACGTGCTCGAGGTGCACCCGATGTTCGCACTGCAAACCGAGTTCGCGGCCTCCGGTGTGGTTTTGGAAGAGGTCCAGAAATTGCTTGCGCCTTGGACTGCTCTGGCAGAAGAACATGGTGTTCACCTCGAGACGAAAATACTCGAGGATGAAACCGGCAATGTCGCCGCAAGCATCACCACGGCGGCAGCGGACTTGAATTGCGATTTGATCCTGATGGGCACGCAAGGCCGTGAAGGATTCGACCGCCTGCTGGTCGGCAGCATCGCCGAACGGGTGGCGCGAACCGCGAACCAACCGGTGATGCTGCTGCGTGGCACGGCCCAACCCGTGACGGCCAATCCGATTGCGTCTTTGCTGGTGCCCATTGATGGCAGCCTCGAAAGCCAGGTGGCCCTGAAAACTTCCGGGGAGCTTGCCGCACAACTTGGCGTGGCATTGCGCGTGTTGTATGTCGTGCCGGACATGCCGTTGCCAATGAGTGATGGCCTGGGATTTGGAACCCTGACGTATCAACCCGAACCGTGGCTCGAGGCGCTCAACAACCAAGCACGGGCGATCATCGACAAAGCCAAAGCTACGCTCGAACCCATTCTGAAACCAGAGAAGCTCGAGGTTTCGATGGTTCAGCAAAGTGATGGGCGCATCGCGCAAGTGATTCTCAAGGTTGCGCAAGAACATGCCTCGAGCCTGATCGTGCTCGGTACGCACGGACGGTCCGGGATTGATCGCCTGCTGCTGGGCAGCGTTGCCGAGGGCGTGATGCACCACGCGGATGTGCCGGTGTTGTTGGTTCGGTCCAAACCGTGAACCCTTTGAACGCGAGGAGTTGAAACATGGACGACCAACACTTTCATCAACCAGCGAAAAAGTGCCAACTCGAGTTACGGCGTTGATGCGCGTCGCGGTGTTCAACACCAAACCTTACGATCAACGCTTCCTCGAGCGTGCCAACACGCATTTTAATCACGAGTTGTTGTTTCTCGAGCCACACCTGAACGTGCGAACCGCCCGTCTTGCCGAAGGCTGCGAAGCGGTCTGCACTTTTGTCAACGATGCACTCGATGCCGCGACGCTCGAGGTGCTCTCGAAACTTGGGGTGCGCTTGGTGGCGTTGCGTTGTGCCGGATTCAATCAAGTCGATTTGAGGGCCGCCGCGAACCTGGGCATCACCGTGGTTCGGGTTCCGGCCTACTCACCGTATGCGGTGGCCGAACATGCGGTCGCGCTGATCCTGACGTTGAACCGCAACATTCACAGGGCGTACAACCGGGTGCGCGAGGGTAACTTTGAACTCGAGGGGCTGCTCGGTTTTGACCTGCATGGAAAAACGGTTGGTGTGATCGGCACGGGCAAAATTGGTGCGATCTTTGCGGGCATCATGCTCGGCTTTGGAACACGGCTGCTGGCGCACGATCCGTTCCCGAACAACGATTTGAAAGTCGAATACGTGGGCCTCGAGTCGCTGCTGGCGCAATCGGATGTCATCAGTTTGCACTGCCCGCTCAGTCCACGGACGCACCACCTGATCGATGCCTCGAGCCTGAAACACCTCAAGCATGGCGCGATGCTGGTGAACACCTCACGCGGTGCGCTGATCGATACGCCCGCCGCAATCGATGCCCTCAAAACTGGACGGATTGGGGCTTTGGCGCTCGATGTGTATGAAGAAGAGGGCGACCTGTTCTTCGAGAACCTCTCAAACCAAATGATTCAAGACGATGTTTTCTCGAGGCTGTTGACCTTTCCGAACGTCTTGATCACCGGGCATCAGGCGTTCTTCACCAACGAGGCCCTCGAGAACATCGCCAGGACCACGCTCGAGAACATCACGGTCTTCTCGGGCGGGGTTGGGACGATGTTTGAGGTTCCGACCAAATGAAATCGAACTCGAGCAGGCTTGGTTCCGAGGTGCAGTTTCAAGACTCTGAATGGGTCGATCACGTCGTTGGAACGCTCACTCAACCTCGAGCCGAACGTCTGAACTCGAGCCTTACCGAATCGGTTTTCCCGGACGGCGGACCCGATGCTGTGCCAAGTCCATCTCCTGCATCACCTGTTGCGGTTCGACGTTGCGCTCGAGTTGCAACAATTCTTCGTCCAGCTCGATTTCAACCTCGAGCTTGCGGCCAATCAAGTCCAGCATCCGAATCACACGGGTGATTTCGTGTTCGGTCAGGAGGTTGATCTGCAAGTCCAAATCGGCCCGGTGATCGGCCTCTGCCGCCGTGCGGTTCTGCGAGATCAGCACGAAGGTCGCCAGAAAAATCGCCTCGAGCGAAACGATCATGGTCAGCAATCCGAACGGGTACGGATCGAACGGCTTGAGTCCAAACATCCCGAGGTTGACGGCAATCCAGACCGCGAACCAAACCGCGTGAACGTACAAGAAGGCCATGCGTCCCGAGAAATCCGTGATCCCATCCGAGATGCGTTCCTGCGTGGTGCGGGCCTCGAGCGCACGGGTTCGCAACTCGAGAATGGCGTTGATGTTTTGGTCGATGATCGCGGCGAGTGGTGTTTCATTTTTGACTTCCATAGACCTCCCAGTGTGCAGCAAAAAATGCTCCGACGTTGTGACCTCGTCGGAGCAATCGCGTATTGAAATCGTGCCCAACCTCGAGCCTCAAGTTTGAATCGGGCCGGGACTTCCGGGAACGCCAACCCGAGGCAGCAACCAACGGTCCAAGCCCCAGTAACCCGCCGTGCGCCACGCCAGCACCAACAAGGTTGCCAGAATGAACAGGACCGGATTGCTCGAGACCGTTCCGGCCAGCAGGTAACTCGCGTTCATGAACCCACCGAAGAACGCGGCAATGCCGGTGAACAATCCCAAGATCAAGGCGATGCCGACGGCGATCTCGCCGAAGGTCACGAGGTAACTGAACAAAACCGCGTTCGGAAGCGCCACGTACTGCATGAACCAGGCGTAAAAACCCTGCACGTCCGGGTGCTCACCGGTCGTCTTCTTCAAGGCTCCGGTCAGAAATCCTGTCACGGCAACGCCCGCTTTGGCACCAACCCAAACGCCTGCCGGATTGGTGAATTTGCCCCAACCGGCCATCAGCCATTCGTAGCCGACGTACAGGCGAATCAGCGTCCACAGTGGCGCGAGGCGCGTATCGGCGAACAAAAACCTGCTGATGTTCGGTTCTGGAATCTCAAACAAGAAATTGCGGGT
>JANOWZ010000706.1:0-1532 GCA_031418155.1 Deinococcales bacterium | reverse complement strand
GGTCCGATTTTGGATGTGCAAAAAAATGTGGTGCTCGAGCTTGAGGATTTGCCAGCGCATCAACATCCAACCAACGCAAGACTCGCGGTGATCGCGGTCTGCTTGTACCTTGAGAAGATCGGAAAGTCTTGCGACCTCGAGCAACTTCGCGCTGGACTCTCGAGTTTCCCCGGTGTCAAAGGTCGCTTTGAAACCATCGGCGAATTCAACGGCACGCGCTTCATTGACGATTCGATTGCGACGCGCACCCTCGCGGTTCAAGCGGCGCTCGAGAATGCGCCCGGTCCGATTGCCTGGTTGCTTGGCGGGCGTGACAAGGGTGCAGAACTCAAACCATTGCTCGAGATTGCGCTCGAAAAAGTTGCCGTGATTTGTTTCTTCGGCGAGGCGGGCGACAAGTTCGCCAGACCGTTCAGGAAGGCCGGTGTGAAAGTTGTCGATTGCAGCGCCAACACCGGCGAGGCCGCGCTCGAGAAGTGCATTCGAAACGGTTTGCGATTCGCCACGGGCGGCAGCATCCTGCTCGCGCCGTTGGGCACAAGTTTTGATCAATTCAAAGATTACAAAGCCCGAGGTGCGACGTTCAAAGCTGCGATGCAAAAAGTCTTGGATCTTGAGGAGAAGCGGTCATGACACGATTGCGAGACTGGGCTCATTTTCATCCGACATTGCTGTTGGCGCAACTCGCGCTGATCGGATTCGGTCTGGTCGCCATTTCTGCCGCACGGCCCGATGACTTGCCCAAACAACTGATCACCGTTGCTGTTGGACTTGTCTTCACACTGATTGGTTTTGCGCCACGCCCGACAAGCTGGCTCAAGCTCGGCACGGCCTTCTGGGTGCTCACCGCGTTCGGTTTGCTCGCCACGCTGATTTACGGTGCGATCACCAATCAGCAATACTCGAGGTGGTTGCCGCTTGGTCCGTTCAAATTCCAATTTTCCGAGATGGCAAAAATTGCGATCATCCTCTACCTAGCCTCGTTTTTTTCCAAGCGCGGCATGGGTTTTTCATGGTTGCGTCCAATTGTGATTGTCGGCATCACCAGCGCTTTGGTGCTGGCCAGCCCGAGCGTTTCGGCGGCGGTGTTCATGTTCGTGCTGGCCTTGGTCGTGATGTTCGTTGCGGGCATCGGTTGGCAAAAAATGTTTGCTATTCTGTTTCTGGCCTTCGCGCTCGCCGTGCCAACTGGGTTCATGTTTGTGCAACTTTCACCGGACCGATTCCAGCACGCCACCGACCGCTTCGATGGTTTTATGGCCGCGTTGCGCAACGATCCCAAGGCGAGTGAGGGGTACTCCTGGCAGGTAGAAAAAACCGTGGCCCAACTCGAGGATGCAGGATTGATTGGCTTCGGGCCAGACGTGCCGATCTACCCGCAGGGGATGTTTGCGCAGACCACCGATTTCGTGATCGGTGCGGTTGGGCATTCGACCGGGGCCATCGGCATTTCGACTGTGTTTGTGATGTTCGCACTGATCTTGTACTTGGGTTTTCAGATTTCTTCGCAGGCATCTGAACTCTCCAATCGC
>JANOWZ010000705.1:0-2295 GCA_031418155.1 Deinococcales bacterium | reverse complement strand
CCTGTTCATCCGCCTGGGCCTGCGCGAGGTATTCATCAACGCGGCTGCTGACATCGTTTGGACCATCGGGATCGTTGAACAGACCAGAAAGCTCAAGCAACAGGTCAGGATGACCTTTGGGCAGCATCGCTGAAGATGGCCCCGCCGAGGTGGGCGTGACCTCGAACACCTCTGTGAGGCTGATGGACTGACCAGTGAGTTGCTCGAGTGTTGCCAGAATGGTGCTGACCGTCTCAAGGTCAATGCGTTGCGCCGGTTGTCGGGCCAGCGCGTACACCGTGTTGCTGGCCAAACCACTCGCTTTGACCAAACGGTATGGAGTGATGTCGTGCGCCGAAAGGTACTTTCCCAGGTTGAGCCGCCAAGAATTCATGATGCGAGTCTAGCATATTGGTAACTCCTGGCAGTAAAGGATTGCCGTTCACGGTAGTCCTGTAACTCAACCGGAAAGGCATGGTCAACCTACAGCGGGCATTGCACACGCTTGAAGAATATTCGCCTCGACTCGAGGGTGCATCCGTTCGATAAACGCCTGCGACGCGCCATGCCAAAAGACGGAACGCTCGAGCGTTTTACCCTGGTATGTCTGTCACATCACCTGGCACAGAGTTGAACGCGCAACTCGCTGGGCCAATCATTTTGATTCGGTGTGATGGTGACGCGCTCGAGGGGCGCCCTATTTGAGAGAAGCTCAACATAGAACTGCCCATTGTTGTCCGAGCGATCACTGAAATCGAGTTTCACCTGTTCCGATACACCGGTTTTGTACTCGAGCAGGAACGTCATTTTCTTGGATTCGCTTGTCCCAGTATCCACATGCACGTAAAAACGATCACCGATGACCGTTCTGGTATTGACCAGAACTGAGTATTGCCCTTGACTGCGATTCGTGAGGATCGTTTGCGCCTCGAGTTGTGTAGAGCCTGAGCAAGCACCCGTGACGCTGGGGATCAAATGCCTGAACCAAGGTATGTAATCGTCGTTTGCCGAACTGGGATCTGTCCAAAATTGCAACGGGAATTCCCAAATAAGGAAACGAGGTTTGTGTGCAGCGAACGCCTCGCTGGTCAAATAGGCGGCCAGCCAACCCGTCAGCCAGCGAGCACTTCGGGCAAATGTCAGTATGGGTATTTTTAATTCCTGCTCGAGAAAACCTGGGAAGTTAAAATCACGTTCCGGGGCGCTGTTGCTCGTGCCAGCCAGCACCACCTCGAATGATTGATCCCCGAGCAGGTCGTTGGGTTCTTGGTAGACCTCGGATGTGCGGTATCGAATAGAGGGTTCTGCGGGCCAAGGATCAGTGCAGTAGGTGCGAAAGCTCGAGAGTGTGGAACCCTCAAAGAGCCGCCGCGATTCGATTTGGGTTTCAAACGGGTGTGATGGCAGACCAAGTTGGAGCAAGCCCAACGGATCGAGCCTTAACCGGGTGGCTCGAGCCGCCAATTGCGCACCATCAGGGCTCCAATGGTGATCGGTTTTAAAAAAGAAGCCAACTTGACGGTTGCTCGGAACAGAGGCCAGCAAGTCGATTGTTCTGATGCCTCTGGATTCAAGCTCGAGAATTGATTGTTCGTACAAACTTTTTGAAGCTTCAATCGCTGCGCCAAAACGGGTGAATTGTTCTTCGGACAGCGCCCCTGAACCGATTTGTAACATGGCGGCTTTGGTTGGAATCGGCAGCAAAACCAATGTCACGCCAGCATTTTTGAGTTCGTTGTTCAACCGAACAACGTAAGGCAAAATTTGTTCCGGCAAGATTTGGGTTGGCGTAAAATCGTAATCCCGGAACAACCATCCGTTCAGACCCCGCACGAAAGGAGCCTGAGCGCATTTTTCGGCAGGAGACTGCGTTTGAGCCTGAGCCCCGAAATCGACACGGAATTCCAGAATCACGAAAAACGTGACCACACAGCCGATCAAGTACCGTTTCATGCCCAGTAGCGTAAGGCGAGATGCACAGCCTCGCCAAATGGATCAGGGTGAAATGCGGTTCAATCGCATCGCCCAAGGTAAATTTGAAGCTTCTCTCGAGATGGATTTTTAATCGGTTTTACCCCAGCTTAACGAAACTCGAGATACTCTAGAACGTGGAAGGAAGCTGCTTTGGGGCGCATCCCTTCACGGCAAGACAGCAACGCGACAAACTGTGTGAATTTTGACCAGCAGGGACTTTAGGCTGGGTGTTACGCTCAACCAGAACGACCAAGGCCGTTACATCAACGGTCACTTCCAACCAACCGGGGAACCACACATGACCATCGCAGAACGCAGCACCGCACAAAAAACATTACTGAT
>JANOWZ010000704.1:0-3715 GCA_031418155.1 Deinococcales bacterium | reverse complement strand
CCGTGCGCCCTTAACAACTTGACCTTCAATTGCTTCAAATCTCTCTCAGGCTTCCTCGAGACTGGCTCGGAAGAAGGGCTGAAAGAGAGTAAGAACAAAAGAAATGTTCTCTCGCATCACACTGTCAAGAATCCCACCCCGGAGCAACCGTCCTCTTGTAGAGGTGGCCCGCTCAAGGGCGAAGAGAAGAGTATCACCAGGTCTCAAGACTGTCAACCTATTCAGAACAGCATCCGCGAAACGGACTTTATTGCGTGTGGGACGGCTCGAGCATGGTTTTAGGTGAGGCTCAAGAGAAGATTGACTTGCGTTCAAACCGGGCGGGATACGGGCTTGAGAGTGGGAACGTTTATGGGTCCTGTTTGGGAAATTGGCGTGGTGCACGGGCGAACATGGAGTTCGCCCTTACGGTTGGGTAGAATGTGGACATGGATTTTGCGGCGTTGCGGGCACAACAAATCGAACTTGCGGCTCGAGCCGTCAATACAGGATCGCTCGAGCATGTGCGGCGTTTTGTGGCGTTGGACATGAGTTCGCAGATGTTCATCCGCCCCGATCAGAAGCTCGAGTTGGAGGACCTTATGTTTGCGGCGGCGGTCGTGTTTGAACGGGGGAATCCGAAACCGGTTGAGGTGGCGACGGCGGTGCTCGAGCCGAGTGTGCCGTACAAGACGGGGTTTTTGGCGTTTCGGGAGGCTCCGGTGTTGTTGAAGGCGCTCGAGGGATTGCAATCCAGTTACGACATGTTGTGGTCGGACGGGCATGGGATTCTCCATCCGCGACGTTGCGGGATTGCCACGCATCTGGGCGTGCTGCTGGGCAAACCGGCGTTGGGTGTGGCGAAAACACCATTGATTGGCGTGCATGACGAATTGGGCTTGAAGGCGGGCTCGAGCGAACCGATTCGGGTTGGACAGGAAACCCTCGGGTATGCGTTGCGGTTGCGGGCGAAAACCAAACCGGTGTACGTCTCGAGCGGACATTTGTGCTCGGGGGAAGCGGCACTCGAGTTTGTGCGGGAATGCGGTGATGGCTACCGATTGCCGTGGCCGACTCGAGGGGCGCATCAGGCAGCGAACGAGGCCAGGAAAAATTCGAGCGTGTAAGAGAATTGCTGCCTTCCACGGCGAGCGAACAAGCACTTGAAGCAGAACGCTGCAAGCTCGAAGATGACTTTCACCTCGCTGACCAATCCGGCAATTCGGAGATTTCACCCAATTGCTTCTCGAGATGAGAGAACGACGCATGAAACTCTCGAGCATTCTCGAGGTGAACGGGAATCTGCGGGCGCTGACGAATCTTCTGGACGTGGTGCTGCTCGAGAATTGTGCGTTTGGAATGTGGTTTGGGAACCGAATCTGACCATCCCACGTAATCGAAGAAATACTGATGATGTTGTGATCTGGTTTCGAGTCCGCTAGGAATCACAAAGACCGCCCGAAGCGAAACGAATTCAACATGCACAATGGTATGCGACTCAACATGCCCAGAGCCATTTAGCACAAAGAGGAGACTGGAATGAACGCACAAGTTGAGGGGAATTTGCAGCAAAAGGTCGGAGGCTTCGCGGCACTGTACCTGGCCGCTGCGTACATGGTGGCCATGCCTTACTTTCTTCTATTCGTGCAATACAAGAACGCCAGGGACACCGCTGAGAAAGTGACCATGCTGGTGGGCAATCACGACAGTATGCGAATCATGTATCTGGTGACATATGTCGTCTTCGGTATCGTTTTGGCCGTGTTGGTACTGGCACTGTATGCGATTTTGAAGCACAGGACCCCAACCTTGGCTCAGGCAGCAACCGCCATCGGGCTCATCTGGGCCGTCGTGCTGGTTGCGAGCGGGATGATCTTCAACGCGGGAATGGAGGCCGTGGTCGGACTCCACGCCACAAACCCGGTCCAAGCCGTGACCATCTGGCAAGCGATAGAACCTGTAACGGATGGCCTCGGCGGATCTGGCGGCGAACTGCTCGGCGGTCTATGGGTCCTGCTGGTAAGCGTAGCGGCCTTGCGTACCGGTGGGTTGTCCAAGGTGCTGAACTGGCTCGGAGTGGCCGTCGGCTCGGCAGGAGTCCTCTCGGTCGTGCCGGTTCTCAAGGACTTGGCACTCGGTTTTGGATTGTTGCAGATCGTCTGGTTCGTGTGGCTGGGCATCATCATGCTGCGCACATCGGCGCAAGCGACTGATCTGGCAATGCAGAGCTGAGATCTTTGAGCAAGAGAATTGCTGCCTTCCAGGGCGGGCGAACAAGCACTTGGAGCAGTACAGAGCATTTGCACCGGTTGACCGTTTCTCGAACGGTACGCTGAATTCATGGTCGTACGTGAGTAACCTCACCGCTCGAAAATTGTTGTTCTTGTGGCGTGAGTACATGCTGCCGCGTTGGGGTTTTCTGGTTTCGTTGACGTTCTTCACGGCTTTCGTGGTGATGGCGGAGTTGCTCGGGCCGTATTTGTTGCAACGCACGATTGATGCGGCCACGCAGGGTCAGGGTTGGTTGTGGTTCGCGCTGGGCTTTCTGCTGGTGACGGTGGCGGCGCTCGCGGCTCGAGTCGTGATCGGCACGATAGCGACCCGTTTGGCGTTTGCGACCACGAACGCGCTGCGGGCCGATGTCTTGCGGCACGTGATGGGTTTGGGGTTGGCCTTCCGGGATCGCACGCCGGTTGGTGACACGATGCAGGTGCTCGAGGGTGACATCGGCAGCCTGAGCAATGTCCTGTCGGGTTTGGCTGGTCAGGTGATCGTGCAGGCATTGGTGGTCTTGGGCGTGATCGTGGTGGCGTTCGTGCTGCATCCGTTGGCGGGCTCGAGCGTGCTTTCGTGTGTGTTGTTCGCCTGGTTGGTGTTGCGACGATCTCCGGCACAGAACGCGCTTTTGTGGCGTGAGGCTCGAGAAACGCAGGCGGCCTCGAGCGCCCTGATTTACTCGCATTTGAATGCCCGTGCGGACCTGAGTTTGAACCGTGGTGTGCGGTACTCGTTGCGTGGTTTTGCGCAGGCTCGAGCGGCGTTCCTTCCGGCGCAACGGGCGGCGATAGCCTCGAATTAGGTGCGAACGTTTCGGGCGAATGCGACGTTGGCCTTCAGCGTGGCACTCTCGTATGGCGTGGGTGGTTTGCTGCATTCCTGGGGCGAGTTCAGTTTGGGTGAGGTGTTCATGTTGACCCGGCTCGTTTCGATCATGACGTGGCCGTTGATGCTGTTGAGTGCTCATCTCGAGGACTTCACACAGGCGCTCTCGAGCGTGGAACGCATTCATCGTTTGCGTTTGACCCAGCCAGATTTGCCGGAACCGAGCGAACCGCGAGCCGCACCGCAGGGCGCTTCGAGCCTGAAACTCGAGCACGTGCGTTTCGCGTATGGCGAGTTGATCGCTTTGCAAGACGTGAACCTTGAGATTCCAGCCCGCGCCGTGGTTGGGATCGTTGGACCGTCTGGCAGTGGCAAATCGACGCTTGGGCAATTGCTAACCCGATCTCGAGATCCGAGCGCGGGACGAATTTTGCTCGACGGCATCGACTTGCGTGACCTGAGCAGCGACGACCGCAACCGTTTTGTGTACCGCGTCGATCAGGACCAAACCTTGATCCGTGGCAGCTTGGCACACAACCTCGGCATGTACGCCCCTCTCGAGCCGAACGTGCTTGAACGCGCCACGGCGTTGCTGTTGGAATTGCACCCGCCGTTCGCGCAGTGGTTGCATGGC
>JANOWZ010000703.1:0-4177 GCA_031418155.1 Deinococcales bacterium | reverse complement strand
GGCTGAATTCTGGAAGACGGGTTCCAGGTACTCGAGCAGTGCGCTCTTGCCAACACCGGCAGGACCAACCAGCAGCACCGAGCGTTGGCGGTGAACCGCTGTCAGGATGGCTCGGGCTTCGGGTTCACGGGCGGTAAATAGGTCGAGGTCGAGCGGCACGTGAGCAAACTTAACAGGTTCTCATTTCAATGTAAAGGGGTAAAAATGCGTGTGGCACATAATAATTAAGTGCGTATAGGAGAAATCTAGATTCCTATAAAATTAGACATAACCGAGAAAGCCACCCGTAAGATCACGCAATAATCTATTTTCCTAGGAATCCACACCCATAGATCAAACAACGAAACGCCCACAGACACGCACAAGAAGAATACACGCAGCCCTTCCAAAAAATGCAACGTCACAACGGAGTGATAAACTCACAGCACGATGAGCGTAGACACAAACCTGTTAGGCACCATGTACCGCACGCTCGACGAAAGCCCACTCGAGCCGGGAAGCCCGTTCTATGAAAACGTTTACGCTGCACTGCCAGACGGCGGAAGCCCAGTCGCCGAAGTCGGACAGGAGATCGAATGGGACGGACCTGAAGGCATTCACCTGTTCAGTGGCTTTCGCGGATCGGGCAAAACCACCGAACTCAAACGCATGAAAAAAGACCTTGAAGGCAAAGGCTACTTCGTGCTGATGGCGGACGCACTCGACTACATCAACCCTGCCGGAATCATCGAAATCAGTGACCTGTTGATCGCGCTGGCCGGGGCCTTCAACGATCAACTCGAGACAACATTGGGCATCAACGTGGCGCACGAAAGCTACTGGACGCACCTGAGAAATTTCCTGAACACCCGCGTCAAATTCACCGAAATTGGCCTGAGCAGCGAGGTAGGCATTGATGTCAAGGCCGAACTGAAAGCCAGCCCATCGTTTCGCAAAGAAGTCCAAGACCGACTGAAAAACCACCTCAGCGGCCTGAAAGCCGAAACCGACAAATTCTTTGAAGATGGTGTCAAACGCATTGAGGCAAGCACCGGCAAGACAAAAATTGTCTTTATCATTGATTCACTCGAACAAATTCGCGGCAGCCTGACCGACGAAACCGACGTGCTCAACAGCGTGCAGAACCTGTTCTCGAGCCACTTTGAAAAACTCAAAATCCCATACGTGCAAATGGTTTACACTGTGCCACCCTGGTTGAAATTTCGCGTCAAACGCATCAGTGCCGCCGGGGTTCTGACCATGATCTCGAGCGTCAAACAATGGGAGAAAGACACCCGAAAGGCATACCCAGCCGGAACAACCGCCTTGCGCAACATGCTGCGCCGACGATTCGGACAAGACCACATGACGCAACTGTTCGGACCAGACAACAGGCTGGTAGACCAACTGATCGATAACTGCGGCGGCCACTTTCGAGACTTACTGCTGCTGTGCCGCCAGGTGATCTTACGTGCCCGCAAACTTCCAAACCTGCCCGTGACCCAAGCCATCATTGACCATGCCATCAATGAAGTTCGCCGCGAATTCCTGCCGCTTGCCAACCAAGATGCCCAATGGTTGCAAGCGATCTCGGACACGTTTGACGCCAACCTCGAGGACAGCGGTGAGGATGCCGACCGGCTGGCCCGATTCTTGGACTCGCATACCGTGCTGTACGTCAAAAACGGCGAGGACTGGTATGATGTTCACCCGATCATCCGTGATGAAGTCAAACGGATTGCCACCCGAGCTACCACAACCCTATCGCCACCCCCTCCCCCACCAACAAGCCCTTGAGTCCAACCACGACTGAACTTGAACGCTACTTCGGCGCGAACGCCGCGAACGAATGGGACCTGCTCTTGGGCCACCTGGAATTCTCGAGCGGATTTGCCTTCATTGTGCTGCTCGTGCCAGACAACACCGCTGGAGAAGTCTGCGAACGTGACCTCGAGCGTGTGCTGAAAGCGCAAGGCAAGCACCTGGAACGCGCACCAACCGAATCACCAAGAGAACTACAAAATCTGCCGCAATGGTTGTTAGACCGAGACGGCCATTCTGACGTAAGCGCCATCTGGGTCAAAGAGATCACAACCCAACCGTTCAGTGGGGCATCACCAGCAGAAAAAGTCATTTTTGCTAGCTGGGAACACGCTTGGAAAGAGGCCATCTCGAGGTTGAACGAACGCCGCGACACGCTGAAATCCCGGTATGCCTGCCCGATTATTTTCGTTGGAGCGCCATGGTTGAAAGTGCTGCTGCGTGAGTACGCACCAGATTTGTGGTCGGTCAGGAAACTGGTGATCGAGTTGCAACCAGAGGCAACGCGACGCGACAGCATCAACGAGGGATTGACTGTCAGCGAAGACATCATTAGCGGTTTGATCACAGATGAAGCGAATGATAGCCTGGATGTGATCACTGATCCCGATTTCGCAATGAAGCGCTTGCATGAAGCGACAAACCAAGAGCAAATTCTGAGCTTACTCAACCGAGCCTACATGGGTTTCAGGTCTCAAGGACGGTATTCGGAAGCGTTAAAAGCAATTGATCAAGCCTTGAAACTAAACCTAACAAGAAACGACCGCGCCCAACTATTGAACCGCTTAGGCGTTGTACTAAGTGACCTTGGACGACGAGAGGATGCTTTGAAAGCTACCCTGGAGTCAGTCAACATCAGGCGCAACCTCGCTCGAGACAATCCACAAGCATTTAAACCAGACCTCGCAGGCAGCCTCAACAACCTTGGAGTCAGACTCAACGACGTTGGACAACGCGAAGCCGCTTTACTGGCCGCCCAAGAGTCGGTCAACATCAGGCGTATTCTTGCTCAAGACAACCCGCAAGCATTTCAACAAGAGCTTGCATTGAGCCTTAACAACCTTGGAGTCAATTTCAACAGCCTTGGACGAGTTGAGGAAGCTCTAAAAGTTACCCAAGAGGCAACCGAACTATTCCGTGACCTCGCCCGAGACAACCCCCAAGCATTTAAACGAGACCTCGTAATGAGCCTTAACAACCTTGGTGGAAATTTTAACAGCCTTGGAAAAGTCGAGGACGCCTTAACCGTTACCCAAGAAGCAGCCGACCTTGCCCTCGATCTGGCTCAAGGCAACCCACAAGCATTTCTACCAGACCTCGCAATGAGCCTCAACAACCTTGGGAGCGTGCTGATTAGCCATGGACGGCTTGAAGAATCGCTTGCCATTACCCAAAAAGCAACTGAAGTCTACCGTGACCTTGCTCAAGATAACCCGAAAACCTTTAAACCAGACCTTGCCCTAAGTCTTAACAACCTTGGTGGGAATTTCAACAGGCTTGGACGTGTTGAGGATGCCGTGGCCGTTACCCAAGAGGCGATCAACCTTAGGCGCGATTTGGCTCGAGATAATCCACCAGCATTTGAACCTGACTTGGCAGGCAGCCTCAACAACCTTGGCGACTGGTACTGGGCAATCAATCAAGCCCAACAGGCGCATCCTCAGTATGAAGAGGCAATACGCATCTTAGCGCCATACTTTCTGGACCTGCCAATAGCACACGCGCATCGAATGGAATACATGGTTCAGGATTACTTCCAATCCTGCAAAGCCCTGAACCTCGAGCCTGACATGGAATTGCTCGAGCCGGTCATGAAAAAGCTTGAAGAACTGAATGCTCAAAACGAGTCTTGATGGTTAACGAGGGTTTGCTATATACATTATAAAACTAGAATTCTATAAACCTATTTGATCACACAAAACCACACTTGAGACGGCACACGTCTCCCCATCCCGGTCAGATGAACACTTCAATGCTGACCTTGAAAAACCCGGCCAACTTTCGGGCAAGCTCGAGGCTGACCCCACGCTTCCCAGACAACACCACGCTGAGCAAGGCTTGCTTGGCCACCCCAGCACGCTCGATGTCCTTTTGTGACATGCCACGTTCACGCATCAGTTCCTCGAGCACTTCACGTGGGCTGGCCGTGATGGGTGGTTCGTGCTCGCGTTCCCATGCGCCAACGTACTCGAGGGCCAGTTCAAACAATGGTGTCAGTGGGCTGTTGCTTGGGTTGTCGCCTCGGGCGTCCATGCGATCCGTGATGCTGTCCAGAAGCTCGAGCAGCCGGACGTAATCGGCTTCAGTGCTGGGCCTGGTAATGCGGGCGGTTTCGGGCAGGTTTTCCCAAGTCCGAATCAGGGTTGTGGTGTTCATG
>JANOWZ010000702.1:0-2498 GCA_031418155.1 Deinococcales bacterium | reverse complement strand
CGCCGAGGTGCTGCCCGAAGACAAGGCGAATCAGATCAAGAAACTGCAACTCGAGGGTCGCAAAACCGCGATGGTCGGTGATGGGGTCAACGACGCGCCCGCGCTCGCCGAGGCGGAAGTGGGGATCGCCATCGGCGCGGGTACAGATGTGGCTGTTGAAACCGCCGACGTGGTGTTGGTCAAGAACAATCCTGCCGATGTCGCCGGGGGCATTGTGCTCGCTCGAGCCGTGCGCGGCAAGATCAGGCAGAATTTGTTCTGGGCGGCGATCTACAACCTGCTCGCCATTCCGGTCGCGGCGGGCGTTCTGTACCCGAGTTTTGGGATTTTGTTGCGGCCCGAGTGGGCGGCGTTGCTGATGAGTGCTTCGACGGTGATCGTGACGGTGAATGCGTTGCTGATCAATCGGGTGCAATTCTCGAATGGGCAGCAGCGGGTTTAAACTCAACGAGTCTTGCTTGGTAGGGCAAGTGTCCGTGTTCATGTTTCAGAGCCTGCTTGGAGTCGTAAAGTCATCAATTGTTCTGGTGGCAGGCGGTGGCAGAAGAATTCAAAAACATGGATGTTTATGGACCATCACAGACAAGCTGAAGTCGGAAAAATACTGTCCTGGACAAATAAATCGCATTTGCGTACTTTTATGGAATTACGCTCAGAACGTACTCTTAATCAGCGGGTTGTTGGTTCGAGTCCAACACGGCCCACCAAAATCACCCCGTCATTGACGGGGTGATTTGTTTTTGAAGTTTTTGGGTTTCGCTGAGAAACCGATGTTTGACCGCAGGTTGACCGCAGATCATTTCTCGAGCCCTTTGAGCCGCTCCAAATGGTCTGGTCGCAAGCACCAACCCAGGCTTCGGACGTGACCCACCAGTTTGATCGTTTCACGTTCTTGCAGGTTGCTGTCCTCAAGCATCATCCGAAACCGGAGTGGCACTTGTGATCGGTGGGCGGCCCGCTCTGGGCGTTGCTCGAGCCAGCCGACCAGTCCGCGCCACAACTCGAGTCGTTCGGGCGTGAGTGGCGTTGGCGTTTCACTGGAAAGCCCGGTCAATTCCTGGGCTGTTCTGGCGACCTTGCGGCGCATCTCCTCAAAGGTGTGCTGGTAGAAATCGGCGATGAAGGCGACCGTTGCATGACCGAGGATTTCGCTGATCACTTTGAGGTCCACCCCAGCGGCCCGTGCCAGACTGGTGAAGCTATGCCGCAATTCGTGAACCGTCAGGCGGCGAATGTCTGCTTTGGCGATGATGAAATCGTGTGCCTTGGCGAGGGTGCTCGGATGGAGCGGGTTTCCGCCCTGCGCCGTGAACACCAAGCCATGTTCGATCCAATCGCTTCCGGCGTGCGAACGCTCAAGTTGTTGCTGTTCACGCCACCGAAGCAGGGCTTGCGCCGTGTCGGTTGAGATCGGGATGGTGCGCCTTGAACGCTTGGTTTTGGGCTGTGCGACGCAACCGTTACGCCGTTGAGGGATTACACGCTTCACTCGAGGAAAAACCACGCCCCGGTGCAATCCCGAAAATCACGGGTGAGATCGAAGCAAAAATCATGCTTCTTGACCATAAGATGCACCTGACGGGCATGGTCGCTTCTGGCGTGCAGCGAACCACCCAAAGGTGCAGCACGTTGGACGCTTTCACTGCTGAAAAATCAGGTTGTCGCTGAAGGTTTATTGCCTAGCGTTGGACGAACCACGCTCGGTGATCGACTAAAAAAAATGAAACCAAACCCTGGACGATCAAACGGTACTGCATTCCAAAAGCGAACGCGAACTTCGTAGCAAAAATGGAAGATGTACTTCTTGCTCATAAGACAGCACCTGACGGGCTATTCGCGCTGGGCGTGTATGAACGTCCTTTCAACCCAAAACGTCCAATGGTCTGCGTGGACGAAGGCAAGAAGGAACTACGAAGCACACCCAGAGGCAGCATCCCAGCGAAACCTGGTCGTGAAAAACGCGAGGATTACGAGTACGCACGGGAGGGCAGTGCGAATATTTTCATGGCGCTCGAGCCGTTGGCTGGGAAGCGAGTGGTGAAAATCACGGATCGACGAACGAAACTCGACTTTGCTGGGTTCTTGAAATTCCTTGCTGATGAAGTCTACCCGGATGCTGAGATGATCGTGTTGGTGACGGACAATTTGAACACGCATAAGACCGCGTGTTTGTACGAAGCATTCAAACCCGAAGAAGCACGACGATAGGCGGAACGATTTGAATGGCATTACACGCCAGAACATGGCAGTTGGTTGAACGCTGCGGAGATTGAGTTGAGTGCAATGCAACGAGGATGTTTGGATCGACGGTTGACTCGAGCGGAGTTGGAGGCGGAAGTACCGGTGTGGGTGGAGGGTCGGAATGGGTTTGCGGGTCGGGTGAATTGGCAGTTTCGCAGTGAGGATGCTCGGGTGAAGTTGCGGCGGTTGTACCCGGTGTTGGAGTAATTAACTTCAACCGGACGAAGCACTTAGCGCCTGCTCCTCCGCCTCGAGTT
>JANOWZ010000701.1:0-4984 GCA_031418155.1 Deinococcales bacterium | reverse complement strand
TCTACGGCGTGGTTGCCCTGTCCATCGCGCTCTCCACCTGGATCACGGTGCGCGGTACGAAAGAACCTGCCATTCAAGCCAACACCGACTCGAGCATCCCGTGGCGCGATTTCTTACAGGCCAAATACTTTGATTTCCGTTGGGTTTTCGGCACTCGAGCCATGATGGAAACGGGACGTTTTTCGGTACAACCGTTCTTGCAATACTACTTGGCCGCCGTGATCGGCACGTTTGCGCTTGGCAGTTGGAACATTGTGGATAAGGCTGGAAAACCCGATGCAGGTCTGGCTGTGACGCTGCTGATCATCATGCTTTCGGTCACGGCGGCGATCACCGCAATCATCAGCGGACCGTATTCAGATCGGATCGGCAAGAAGCCTGTTTTGTACGCCGCCGGAGCGTGCATGGCGATTGCTGCCCTCGGTTTCGCATTGGCTCGAGATTACCCGACCGCGATTGTGCTCGGTTTGATCTTCGGGCTGGGTTACGGCGCGTTTGTCAGTGTGGATTGGGCACTCGCCACCAGCATCATGCCGGATGCCACCAAGTATGCCAGGGACATGGGCGTGTGGCACATCGCGCTGGTTTTCCCGCAGTTTTTTCAGGGTCCGCTGGGGCAGATTTTGGATGCGGGCAACAGGGCCAGCCCGAACGGTGGCTATCCGTTGCTGTTCGGACTGGCGGTGGTGTTCTTCACGCTGGGCACGGTGTTTGTCTCGAGGGTTCGCGGTACGAAGTAGATCACCCGAAGTGCTTCGGTTCGAGCCACAATTTTAACTCATGTAAATCATTATTTATAAACTGTGGGGATGTTAACCCTTGCAGCCTCGAGTCACACCCGTCACTTTTGGCTCGCGGGCCTCGCCACAGTCCTGATGATCGCACTGGTCGGCTGCCAACAACCGGTCCCACCAGCCAGTAAATCCCCCGAGTACAGCATCAACGGCCCCGGCACACCGCCCACCGTGGATGCCGCCCTGCAAAACCAACCACCGGTCGCCGCACCGGTTGCCGGACAGACCAACCTGCTGCGCAACCCGGATCTCGAGAATTTCACCGGAAATAATCCGGACAACTGGGTTCCCTGCGCTCCCAATGCGCTCCTGCCCTCGAGTGATGCCGCCAGTGGGCTCAAGGCGGTGCTGATCTCTCAGAACCGCTCCTGCCTCTACCAGAGCGCTCAGATCACACCTGGACAAAGCCTGAACCTGACCTGCCAAGCGAAACTGGTGCAAAACCAGGGCTGGACCGGTTGGGGCTTGACCTTCTATGACGCCGGCTTTCAGAAGATTGGTGAGGCACCCACGCGCCGCATCGTCAGCCCGAACTACGAGCAGTACGACACCAGCGCCACCGCTCCAGCCACCGCCGCCTACGCCACCGCCTGGGCGTACACGGAAGGGCAAATGCTCTTGGATCAATGCAGCCTGACCGTCGCCGATCCAGCCATTGTCGGTGATCTGCTGGTCAACGGAGGCTTTGAAGGCAACCTGACCAACTGGACGAACTGCAACGACACCAGCCTGCTCAGCATCAGCACGCAAGCACAATCTGGGGCTCGAGCCTTGCGATTGGCTCAGAACGGTTGCGCGTATCAGAACACGGAACTCAAACCGAACCACGAGTACGAATTCACCTGCCAAGCAAAAATCACTGGGAATCGTTACACGGAAATCGGCTTGGTTTACATGGATGCCAATTGGAAAACGATCATCCGCAAAGGTTCACAGGTCACTGCGGGCGCGTACTCGAGTTCCAGCGTGAGACTCGTCACGCCCGCCAACATGATCCGATCCGCCGTTGCACTTTACAGCCAATCTGACGAGGCCTTGTTCGACACCTGCACCCTCAAAGACACCGGGCTCGAGATCATCAGCGAGGAGTATCAAAAGGGCAAATGGTCTGGCGTGCAGGCGTGGCCACTCTTGGCGATTCACACCAGCCTATTGCCGAACGGCGATGTCTTGACCTGGGACAGCAACAACGACGACATCGAAACGAACAGCCTGAACAACCACCCGTACAAACCCACCCGCGCCGTGCGTTGGAATCCAATCACGAACGCCTTCACGAGCGTCGATTCCAACACCGGAAAAGACCTGTTCTGCGCCGGATTGAACGTGCTCGCCAACGGCAAGGTGCTGGCTGTCGGAGGCAATCAAGTCCCCGGCAACGGGCAGCACAACGCGATCTCGATTTTCGATTCGCAAAGCAACACCTGGTCTCGAGGCCCAGACATGGCCGCGAACCGTTGGTATCCAAGCGTCACCAACCTCGCCAACGGTGATGCCCTGATCACCTCGGGTGGTCCGAGCATTCCAGAGGTCTACTCGAGCACCGGCACGTTGCGCAGACTGACCGGCGCGGACCTTGGGCTGGCACTCTACCCGTGGATGCAACTCGCCCCGAACGGTAAGGTCGTGCACTTCGGTCCAGAGGGAACGTTACATAGCTTGGACACGAACAACACCGGCGGCTGGACAACCCTTGGCACCCGAGACAGCGATTACCGCGATTACGGTTCTTACGCGATGTTCGCACCAGGCAAGGTGCTGGTCACGGGCGGCGGTGGTTCATTGAATACAACCAAGATTGTAGATATCAACAATGGCCTGAACGTCTCGAGCGCCGCTGCGATGAACCTCGGTCGTCGTCAGCACAACCTGACCCTCTTGCCAGATGGCAGCGCAATTGCCACGGGCGGCATCAGCAATGGCGCGGGCTTGGTCGATGTCAACGCCGCCGTCTACCCGGCTGAAGTTTGGAAGCCCAGCCTCGACCGCTGGGACATGATGGCAAGCGCCGCCGTGCCACGGCAATATCACTCAACCGCGTTGCTGCTGCCAGACGGACGCATCCTCTCGGCGGGCGGTGGATTCTGTGGCGTATGCCCGCTGGCAACGTACTTTAACAAAAACGCTGAGATCTTCAGCCCGACCTACCTGTTCAACAAAGACGCTACGCCAGCCGCTCGCCCGAGCATCACGGGCGCACCAGTCAGCGCCACCTTCGCCTCGAGTTTCACGGTCAAAACCGACACGGACATTGCCAGGGTCACACTGATTGCACTCTCGAGCGTGACGCACTCAGTCAACATGAACCAGCGGTTTATGGAGTTGGTGTTCACGAAAGCAGGCAACAACCTGACTGTAACCGCACCAGCCAATGCGAACCTCGCGCCTCCAGGAACATACATGCTGTTCGTGCTGAACGCGCAAGGCGTGCCGAGCGTGGCGAAGATGGTCAAAATGCAATAGTACAAAAACGCTTGAATTCGGTCGGCTCGAGGACAATCTCGAGCCGACCTCTTTGTTGAATGCCAAGAGAGCACTACGCTATTTGCCGGATTCGCAAATCCTCGAGCCGCGATAGATTTTCGTGTGCCCACCATCGAAGTCAACGATTTGCGCAAGGAATTCGTCACGCCATTGCGCGAGCCGGGATTGCGTGGCGCGGTCAAAGGTTTGTTCTCACCGAAGTACCAACGCAAGAATGCGGTGGACGGGATCAGTTTCAAGCTCGAGCCTGGAGAGGTCGTCGGGTACATCGGTGTGAATGGTGCGGGCAAAAGCACCACGATCAAAATGCTGACCGGAATTCTCGCGCCGAGTGGCGGCAGCGTGCGCGTACTGGGCCGCGATCCGCACCGTGAGCGCGTGGCGAACGCTCGAGACATCGGCGTGGTCTTTGGGCAACGCACGCAACTGTGGTGGGATTTGCCGTTGCGTGAAAGCCTGTGGATGGTCGCCCGAATTTACGAGATCGGCGATGCGCGGTACAAGCAGTTGCTCGAGCAATTTTCAGGCGTGCTGGACCTTGAGGATTTGCTTTCAAAACCGATCCGCACCCTGTCTTTGGGCCAACGCATGCGGGCGGAACTCGCCGCAACGTTGATCCACGAACCGAGCGTGGTGTACTTGGATGAACCGACGATTGGACTGGATTTGGTCGCCAAGGAACGCATCCGAACGTTCATCAAAACCCAGAACCTCGAACGAGAAATCACCTTGATGCTGACCACGCACGACCTGACCGACATCGAAGAATTGTGCTCCAGGGTCATCATCATTGATGCCGGAATCATAATTTACGATGGACCGCTTGAGGCGATCAGGGCGCGGTTTGGCACGCACCGACAAATGACGTTTGAGGTTTCAGGTTCAATCCCAACCTCGCTCGAGTTGCCACCGGGGGCTGAGGTGATCGCAAATCGGGAACGCAAACTCGAGTTGCGTTTTGACCGCAGCAAAGCCAGCGCCAGCCAAGTCGCTGGTCAGGTCATGAATCAACTCGAGGTGCTGGATTTTTCCTTACAAGAGCCTGACCTCTCGAGCATCATCAAGCAGATTTACGGTGGCGCATTGCAGGGCAAAGGTCCAGCATGAACACCGTCTCAGTCACGAGCCTGCCATTGCGTCTGTGGAGACAGTACGTGCCTTTGGCAAACCTGCACGTGCAAACCATCACCACATACAACGGCTGGTTCTGGGTCAGCATCGGTCGCAGCGTGATCGCCATGCTGATTTTCACCTCGTTCTGGAAAGCCGTGTACGCCGGTCAGAACGGACTCTCCGGGCTCAACCTCGAGCAAACCTTGAACTACGTGATCCTCGCCCGAGCGCTCGGCGATACGAACTCGAGCGGGGTGTTTTGGAACATGGCGTATGGGATTCGCCAAGGTGAACTCGAGTTGCAACTCTTGCGGCCACTCGATTTTCAGGTTTCACATCTGGTTCAGGATTTCGCCGGTTGGTTCGCCAACTTGCTGCGGGCCATGCCCATTTTGATCATCGGCCTCGTGGCGTTCGGCGCGAGACTGCCGAGCGATCCGATGGCATACCTGGCGTTCCTGGCCACCTTCGCGTTCGGCGGTGTGGTGCTGTTCATGCTCGATTACGCGCTGGGCTGCGTCACCTTTTACACCACCGAAGTTTGGGGGCTCGGCGTCCTGCGCGACGGTGTGGCGCTTTTCCTATCCGGCGCA
>JANOWZ010000700.1:0-3294 GCA_031418155.1 Deinococcales bacterium | reverse complement strand
GATCTGCTACCTTAACCAAAACGCTCGAGCAATCCACCATCCTCTACACCTCGAGCCCGAGCGCCCGAGCCCGTGGTCCGGCGTTCGATTCGCTGATCAATCAAGCCAATGTCGTTCGAGGTTGGGGCGACTGTTACGGTTACGCGCTCATTGCCACCGGTCGCGCCAACGTGATGCTGGATGCCCGAATGAACCCGTGGGATTGCGCCCCGCTCTTGCCGATCCTTGAGGAATCTGGTGGACGTTTCACGGATTGGAAAGGCGAACGCACAATTTATGGCGATGACTGTTTCGGTACGAACGGCCTATTGCATGAAACGGTGCTCGAGGTTCTAAAGGGTGCTGCCTGAATGCCATGACTCGAGGTACTGCTTGGCAGCATCCCAGAGCATCAATTCCCTGGCCTCAAATGAATCCAAGTGGGTCACTTGCTGTATGCCGTGAACTCCGTTGGTTGGGTTCTTCGTCGCTTTTGTTGCTCAAGCCTCATCCTGCGTGCAGCACACGCTTTCTCAACAACGCAAAACCAGAACACCCAAATCCTTGCCGCTTAATCAACTTCAGCTTGTTCACCCGACCTTCCACTGGTCCATTCGACCAAGGCAACTCCAACGCCTTGAATAACGCCCCCTTGTCCCGATCAAATCCTTTTGCGAACGATTTGAAATCCTGAACTTCACTCACAGCCACCCGCTCAAACCAAGCCTCGAGTTTCTTCACGTCTCGAGTACGAACGCAGCGTCACGCCCCGCGTGCGTTGCACGACGAAACTCGAGCGCGAATTCTCGTGCTGCTTTCATGACCGGACTGGCCTGAACAATCAAATTCACATGGGTCAGTTCATCCACCTCGAGCACATCAGGTTCTTTAAGCAGCAACCAAACCAATTGCCTGGAGGCTGTTGGTAACACGGGCTTCTCAGGGGACTTGGTCTGTAAGGGTTCCAATCCTTCGCGTTCTTGAGCGATTCGTTGTCGCATCCAAAACGCAATCCGATGCTTGGCCACAACGAATCCTTTGCCGCGAAGCTCGCGCCACAACAGCGTCACGTCCCACGTGCGTTGCACGATGCGTTGCGATTCCCTTGTGCCCAACGCTCCAGCATGTACGCCTCGAATTCACCGAAACCTTTGGACTTCCGTTGTCCGGTTCTACGTTTAGGCGGTGCCGCCGATCTTGAGTACCGGCGAATCAATTCCCGACTCACCCCCAGATGAATGGCCATCTCACGCTGTCCAACACCATGGGCAGCCAAGCGATGAATCTCGGCATGCAAGTGAGTCCGTTCTTCGAGTGTGGCTGCACTTTTTTCTTGTTGTGCACTGGTTATTCTTGATGGATCTTTTGCAGTCTTGATTGGTTGAACGGCAGCACTGATTTCGGTCCTGTGTCGGGTGATGACACGCTCAAGGGCTTCCCGCAGGTTCTTCAGAACATGCCATCTATCCAGGACCTGAATTGCTTTCGGAGCGCCCTGCTCGCAGGCTTTGGCGTATTCCGTAGATCGATCCCGACTGATGATTTCCACGCCCGGATGGTTTTTCAACCAAGCCTCGAGCGTGTTCGCATGACGATCCTTGAGCAAATCAATGGGTTTGCCTCGTTCTAAATCCACGATGATTGTGCCGTAAGATTGGCCGCGTTTGAAGGCAAAATCGTCCACGCCAATCACTTTTGGAACACTTTTCTCGGGCAGCGGGGCAGTCATCAAGTGCCGAACAATCGTGCTGGCACTCGCATTCAGGTGCAATTGATCACCCAATCGAGAACCGCTGTTTCCACCCACAGCGACAGCCAAGTGTTGCAAACAAAGGCTGTAGCGGTTGGTTTTTCAGGCGTGCATCTCGAGGTGATCTGGGAAGCGTTCACAGAAAGCTTTTCGTTGGCAGTGTCCTGCTTTGCAGCGAAATCTTCGGACTCGCAGGTGGAGCGTGACCGGAAGTGTTCCCCATGGCAGGTCAGCAACAGTGCGCTGATAGCGGCTGTGAATGTGTCGGGAGGTGGTTTGGCAGGCTGGGCAGGTGGCTTTGGTTCTGGTGCTGGTCAGATGCGCTTGGATCGTGTCGTGGTGTGACTCGAGTTGGTCGAGACGAAAGTCAGGTAGGTGCGCGAGAAGCACGTCTGTGAGGGCTTTGTTTTCTGGCACGCTTCTGATTGAAGCATGGGTGGCTCAAGGCAACAAAAGCGACGAAGAACCGTTGGTTGAGACCAATAACCCCTCCTGAAGGAATGCGGAACACCCTCATCAAAGGAGATCTCATGCGAGGCAAAACATACGCACCAGAATTCAAACTCAAACTTGTCCAGCAAGTCCTTAACGGCGAGAAGCGCCCAGCTCAACCCTGCCGAGAACATAACATCGTCACGCCTTGCGTGCATCGCACGACGAAGCCATCCTGCTTGAGCACATGTTTGACATGTTTGCCGATCCCATTCCCATCCCAACTCGAGCCGTACAAATTCCAACCTCGAATTAAGGCGTGGGACACAACTTGGACACGCACATGATTTCAACCCTCGAGCACAAACCCATAAAATCAGAGACGAGGCTGCTTGGTGGGCGGTGAGGGATTTGAACCCCCGACCAGTCGCGTGTAAGGCGAACGCTCTACCGCTGAGCTAACCGCCCATTGCCTCAAGCTCGCACAATCGCTAGGTGCGTGCGCTCGAGATCATAGCACAGCCAATTCCGACGCCAAGTGCTTCTCCGGCGCGTTCGCAGGGCTTACGCCTATGGACCATTTCGAGGGAATTTCGGATCGATTCCGTCTCGAGGGAAGGGCGAACTTCATGTTCGCCCTGTTTTGGCTTAGATTCAGATATAAGCCTTCTCAGGTTTTCAGAGGCCATATGCGTAAGCCCTGTCGAACGCTCCAAGCCCATGAACGAGTCTGTTTCACATGGCGCTCGGGTTTGAACCCAGAGAACCACTCGGCTCCAAGCGAACGTCTTACTCAATGTCTCGGGTCCAGACTATCTTGGGTCCAGACTATCTCGGGTCCAGACTATCTCGGGTGCAAAATGTTACGGGCAGGAAATCTTGCCGAGTTGTTTTTTGAACCGCTCTTCGTACCGAGAATCGCACAAGACATCTTTGCGTCCGGCTTTGAGCAACGATTGAATTTCGGCATCGGTGATCCGTTGCGAACCCCTCACGTAACCGAACAAAAAGTTGTACTCCCTCGCCTGACCGCGCTTCGCATACAACGGTGCCTCCTTGGCGATCAGGTAGTCCAGTGCCGTTTTGTACTTCGATGGCGGACTGACGCACGAAACTTTCGGTGTGGTTCGCGC
>JANOWZ010000699.1:0-8068 GCA_031418155.1 Deinococcales bacterium | reverse complement strand
GCTTTGAGGACGAGACGTTCGAGTTCGGCAATGCTGTTGGTGTGAGCGGCTTTTTGTTTGAGCGTTTCGAGGATGGTTTGCATGTTCTGGTCAAGGTTGGTCATGGGTAAAGTTTACAAGTCCCAATCTGCGGCTGCACCCGTTTTTTCATCGGGGCAGGATATCGTTGAATGCTTTACCATATAATAAACGTGTGACGATCCACTAGAGTTAGTTGACCTCAATGATGTTGGACATCCATCTGTCAAGATTCTCGTAGTTCAAGAGGTAATTCCAGGCGGTTTGCTGATCTGCATCCACGTGAATGCTGGCCTCTGCGGTGTACATGTTGACCTCCCATTGCGCTGAATTCCTGCGACAGCCTTTGATGGTTTTGATACATGTTTTGATGGCCTGTGATGGGCCTGGGTTTTGGCCTGCGCAGCCTTGACCCGTTGGACTTGCGAAAAAAAACCATGACCTCAACGCAGCACCCGCATGCCCCGGATCAAAAAAATCAGCACCAGTGCACCCAGTCGCCCCCAAAACAGACCCATCACAAAAAGTGCTCCAACATTTTCAGCGCCGCCCAACTCGAGTACGCCAGCGAAGAGCCAGCGGCCCAGAACAGCACCAGTGATGCCGATCAAGATGTTCCAGAGTGCGCCTTGTTGCGCACCGGTTCTGGCGATCAGACTGGCAATCCAACCGGTGAGCGCTCCGACGATGATGGCGAAAATCCAATCCATCTCCACACCTCCTTTCAACCCATGCCAAATTTGATACCGAAAGCGCAGATTTTCAACGTTCCTGTTCAACGATGCTTATGGTTGAACTTCGGCGGTCTGGCACGAGGTATGTGGAGGTTACGCACGAGGACCCAACCGGCGCTGAGGTTTGACTGAAATATGGCTGAATTGCTGCGGTTCCCCATACCTTCATCCTGTGAGCTATTGCACACATGCCCAACGCTTGATCGCATCGAATGAGGCGTTGTGAAACGCATCTTGGCTGTAGACGACGATCCGAGCATTCGCAGTTTTCTCAAGCGTGGCCTGATTTACGAGGGTTACGCCGTGGACGTGGCCGAATCCGGCGAGGAGGCACTCAGCATCGCCAGGGTTCGCGCCCCGGACGTGATGATCCTCGACATCATGATGCCGGGCATTGATGGGTTCGAGGTCGTGCGCCGCATGCGTGCCGCCGGTGATAACGTGCCAGTGTTGTTGTTGACCGGCAAAGACGCGCCACAAGATCAGGTCGAGGGCCTCGAGATTGGTGCGGACGATTACGTGATCAAACCGATCAGTTTCGATGTGCTGTTGGCCCGGATTCGGGCCTTGTTGCGTCGGCATGGCGATGAGGTTGGACACCTCTTGCGCGTCTGCAATGTATCCATGAACACCGAGGCATTCACGGTGTCACGTGGCAGGCGAACGCTTCAACTCACCAACCTCGAGTTTAAGTTGTTGCACGAATTTCTCAAGCAGCCTGAACGGGTGATGTCGAAATCGAAGCTGCTGGATCGGGTTTGGGGCAGCGATTTTTTTGGTGACGAAAACGTGGTGGAGGTGTATGTCAAGCTCTTGCGTCAAAAGCTCGAGGCGGAGGGTGAGTCTCGTTTGATTCAGACGATTCGCAATGTCGGTTACGTGCTTCGAGGGACTTGAGATGATCGGTCAGAATGTGAACCCGGAAACCCGAGGTGGGGCGGCACAGGCATCGCCCACGGCGGTTGCGCAACCTCGTACCTTGCCGATCCGTTGGCGTTTGGCGTTGTTGTTCGGCGCAATCTCGAGCGTGGTGCTGGCGATCATGCTGACGGCGGCCTATGCGTTTTACGCCCGTGGTTTGTACCAGGGCATTGACAGTTTTTTGATCGGGGCCTCCAAGCAAGCTGTGGCGAATGTACGGGCGGGCACTGAGCCAGCAAAGGCTGTGCCCGCATCGGCGGGTGTCTTTGTGACGTTGCGCCGATACAACCAAAATGGGCAGTTGACCTGGGGCTCGAGCGGTGAAACGCAACCGTGGCTGAAATTGCCACAGCTCGAGCCTCTTGCGGTGATGGCGCAACCGGCGGGTCCGGCCTATGACACGATTGCTGGCTGGCTGCCGAGCCTGCAAGCGACACCGCAAGCCCCGCAAGATTCGGCGTTTGCGATTCTGATGACTCCGGGTGCACGCTGGCGGTCTTTGCTGACCAATCTGGGCGCACAGGGCTTTCTCGAGGTGACGACTTCACTTGCCCGTTTTGATGACACCGCAGGCCGACTGCGGTCGTTCTTGATTTCGCTGGGTTTGGCAGGTGCGGCCATCGGCTTCGCCGCTTCACTGGCAATTTCTGGACGGGCATTGCAACCGGTGACGCGCCTGATCGGTGCCGCCAAACAGATCGCCGACAGCGGCAGCTTGAACGCCCGGATCGCCATGCCAGCCTCGAGCGATGAACTCGGGCTGTTGGCGGGTACCTTGAACACGATGCTCGATTCGCTCGAGGTGCATTACCGGCAACTCGAGTTGATCTCTCGCGCTGCACCAGTGGGTTTGGCCCTGGTCAATGACCGTCTGGAGTACGTCGAGGTCAGTGAAACGCTCGCACGGTGGAACGGTCTGTCACGCGCCGCGCACCTGGGGCGGCGACCCAGTGAACTCTTCGGCGAACAAGGTGTTTGGGCGCAAGAGCAACTTCGTAATGCCTTTGAAACTGGACAATCACAGGTGGGTCTGGAACGCACGGTTGGTTCAGCCGAAAACGAACGCTTTTTTGTGACGAGTTTCTATCCGGTCAACGAGGGTGGATTTGTCGGCGCGGGCTGCGTGGTCCAGGACATCAGCGACCGCAAACGCGCCGAGAAAACGCTGTTCGAGAGTGAAGCCCGCTTTCAGGCGGCGCTCGAATCTAGCCGCACAGGAATTTGGGAATACGATCTGGCGCGTGATGAACTGAAGATCGATGGGGCTTATGGATCTTTCTATGGGTTGAGAAACGGGCCACATCGGATGCAGGCCAGTGAAATCTCGAGGTTTACACCACTGGGGGAACGTGAACGCAACCGGCCTGAATTCGAGCACGCCATGCAAGCCGGTGATCCTTTTGAAATTGAATATCGGGTGCTGGTGCCTGACCAACCCGAACGTTGGTTGCTCGCTCGGGGTCGTCCAATGCCTGCTGATCTAACGCACTTGAGGACCAAAGTCTCGGGAACGGTCGTGGACATCACCGAACGCAAACGTGCCGAGGCCGTGCTCGAAACCCAAACCCAAGTCCTGCGCGATTCGCTCGAGCAGCAGAACCGTTTTGTTTCCGATGCCTCTCACGAATTGAGAGCCCCGCTGACCGCGATCCTCGGCAACCTCGGGGTTTTAGAACGATACCCGGATTTGCCGAACGCAGAACGGCTGGAGGCGATCACCGAGGCGACCCGCGAGGCCAAACGGCTCGGACGGCTCGTCTCCGACCTGTTGACCTTGGCCCGTGGCGACGCTGGCGTGCAGCAGGCATTCGAGGAGATAGACCTTGCCGATGTGGTCCTTGAGGCTTGGCAGGATGCGAGCCAACTCAGCGATGGTCACAGCCTCGAGCAGGGAATCATGCAGACGGTTCGGGTTGAGGGCAACCGTGATCGGCTCAAACAACTCGCATTGATCTTGCTCGACAACGCCATCAAATACACACCGGTAGGGGGCAGTGTCAAGCTCGAGTTGCGCCGCATCGATGGTCTAAACGGCCCGTTGGCCGAAGTGGTCGTGACCGACTCTGGACATGGAATCTCCAGCGAAGACTTGCCGCACGTGTTTGAGCGCTTCTACCGCGCCGACCGTTCACGTTCGCCCGGTTCCGATCCGGGCGGCACCGGGTTGGGGTTGCCGATTGCGCATTCGATTGCCATTGGGCATGGCGGTGAAATTTCCCTCGAGAGCCAGCTGGGAAACGGCACGCGGGCCATCGTTCACCTGCCCGCCATCGAACGCAATTGATTGGATTCAAAAACCATTCGGTCGAACGAAATAGCAATAACGAGAAGGCCGAACAACGAATCGGCAAAGCCTCCATTCAGCGGGGCCTCAAGTACAGTTCAGCGGGACGGCGCACAGTGATGGCGTTGAGCATCATGACGAAAAAATTCACCACATCAACCTCTGCATCCCCCCACGGCTCAGCGGCGATGAGATCAGAACCGGCAACGCGCCAACGGGTCACGATTTCGATTTGCAACAATGGCTTCAAAGCAATCGATTCAGAACGCTTGGCCCGCAGGCTCGAGGAATTACCGGGCGTGTATTCGGTCTACATCGGATTGCAAACCGAGATGGTACACATCGTCCATGACCCAAAGCTGGTGGACCTCAGGACACTCAGGTTGCTGATTCAAACTCAAGGTTGAGGCCACGCGCCCGAAGTGAAAATATGCCTCCCAGCACGGCGATCAGAATTGCACGTTCATCAAAATGCTCCCTCGAGACAAAACTCAGCCGGCATTCAGCGGGCGTTCAAGAATCCATCAGCCTCGAGCGTCATGGTTTGGAAAAAAGGGTGCTTTGCACTTCAGCGATCAACAGTTGAGGCACGCAGCATTCTCGAAAGGCCAACCGTGAACCAACACCGCACCATGCTCGAGTCCATCGCTCAACCCATCGCCAATCAACTGAGCGTGCTCGGTCGTCGCCGACGCTTCTTTGCCGGAGAATCGGTCGCGTCTTTCGGCACGCCACTCGTTGGGTATGTGCACACGGGCTGGTTTCGTCTCTCGCGCTTCGATGACCGAGGCAATCCGTATTCGCTGCTGATCCGTCGTCCCGGTCGTTTCATCGGGCTCGAGTCAGTCATGGGTTCGCACCTGGCATCGGCCGAGGTGATGGCGCTCGGAACAGGCGAATTGCTGCTCTGGCCGGTCGAAGAATTTGCCAACCTGGTCCGAACCGATGCCACACTCGCCTTGTGCGCCTCGAAGTTGATGCTGAACATCGCCGAGGAGGAGGCGCTGGCCCGGCACCGCAACCGCACGGCAGGCATCGGATCGCGCATCGCCCAACTGCTGTTGCATTACGCCGCCGACACCGGTCAACCGACGGCGCAAGGCTTCCGCGTCAGCTTGCCGTTCAGCCAGCAAGACCTGGCCGAAATCCTCGAGGTGCGACGCGAAACCGTCAGCCAGAAAACCTGCCAACTCGAGAATGCCGGTGTGATCGAACGATCCGGGCGAGACCTGTTGGTCCATGCGCGGCGGGCCAGGGTTTTCCTGGCGGCGGCAGACCTGCCGGACGATCTCGCCGATCGGGACGACACGACAACATTTTCGCCCTCGAGCAATCCCGTGCACCACCACGCGAAAACAGCGAATCAAAGATCTTCGGCGCTGGCCTCAGTCTGAGCACGAACAATTGGGGAACGCCATCTCGAGTTCAGATCCGAACGGACCTCAATGAACACCACCGAAACGCCGATGGCCCCATTTGAAGACGCAACCGACCTCGAGTTTCAGCGACGCGAGTGGGCCTTTGAACGCATCGCTGGCATCGCCCTTGCCTCATTGGTAATCTTGGCCATGTTGGGATTGTTCGGTTCTGGGCCGCTCGATGCGCAAAGCGTGCAGACCAGCAAATTGGACCTCGAGTACAGCCGTTTCTTGCGGCGCGAGGCACCCAACGAAATGCGTCTAACAATCCGACCCAGCACGCTCGATGGCTTCAGCCTCAGTCTTGATCGTGATTACCTCGAGCGCAACAATCTGGAATCTATCGATCCCGAGCCGGATTCAAAAGTCTTGAAGGCGGATCACGTCGAACTCCAGTTCCCCTCAAAAGGCCCTGGCCCATTTGTGGTCAGCATGCGCTTGCGCCCAACGCAAACCGGTCTGCTTTCTGGAACACTGCGACTCGAGCCCGAAGAGGCAATCGCGTTTTCGCAATTTGTCTATCCCTGAGCCAACCCATCCAAAGCAAAACAAGGAGTTACCGTGGGAACCGTCCTCAGCGCAATCGCGGTGTACGCCTTTTTGTTGCTGGTGTTTCGCATCTCGGGCAAACGCACCATGGCCCAGGCCACACCGTTCGACCTGACCCTGCTGCTGATCATTTCCGAGGCCGTGCAAAACGCCCTGACCGGAGAGGACCGATCACTGACCACCGCCTTTGTGCTCGTCGCAACCCTCGCCGCCGTGGACCTTGGATTGTCGCTGCTCAAACTGCGCTCGACCAAGCTCGAGCGCATCATCGACGATGTGCCGGTCGTAATTTTCGCCGAGGACAAACCGCTCAAGGACCGAATGAAACTGGCTCGAGTGGACGAATCCGACATCCTCGAGGCCGCTCGAGAATTGCATGGCCTTGAACGCCTGGATCAGGTACGCTACGCGGTGCTCGAGCGTGATGGTCAAATCTCTATTGTCCCAAAAACCTGATCGTTCCAACGAATGGGTTCAAACCGATCAGGTTTTGCTCAGAGATTTGAGTTCAACAACCCTCGAACAGTTTTTAGGCTGTTGTCAGTCACTCGAAGAATACGCAAGTGTCGCGGCATCTTCGGTCACCACAACCCTTTGACCCTGACGGTGCACCGCCAGGCAATCGCACCAATCTTCGATGGAACGAGCACCGCTCTCGACTGCATCAACCGGCGTGCGAAACCTCGTGCCTTTGAGAAATTCTTGTCGTGCAAGTTCACCGTAATCTTGAAATTTTCGTCGCATCTGTTCCTCCGGGGGGATGGGTGTGCAACGAAACTAAAGCTTCAAGCTGACATGGACCTGAACAGAAACTGACATGGACCGGTCGATTGCAGCCGAATCAATTTGTACACATCATGACGAAATCGAAGATTCGCTTCATTGACAACGTGTCACTTTTTGATCTGCCAGGACCAACAGATCACCAGCCGGGCCACAGGTGTCGATCAGGTCTGATTCAGACTCAGCCATTACGGTCTTGACCAGGATGGTCCTGAACAGCATTTGAAACGGAAATGCCTCACACCGACCAACGCCATGACCGAACCCTCACGGCGGATCTTTCGACCTCGAGCAGGGAGTGGGTCTGAATTCAAAGCACGCATTTGAAATCCGAGGAGTCTCGATGCAACGCATTCCCATCAGGCACCAACCAATCAAACACAGGTCGATCAAAAACTGGCCCACCAAAGACAGGATGTTTTTACACTTGCGCGAGAACCCCAGTGCGTACTGCACGGCGCGTCTTTTGATGGGTAACTGGATTCAGCAAAACAAGATTCGATCATGGCGGCAAGCGTGCCGTTGACTCCATTCTCACCGGGTCCAATCACACCCGAGCCAGCGATTGATGAAATTCGATCGTTAGCGCAAGGTTCTCCGGGGATTGATGCCCCACCCCAACCCACTGCGTCACAAATCGAACCGCCGCGAGCAGACCCAAACGATGCACCGTCCACCCATGAAGATCGCACACCAGAGCACGTTCCTTCAGCAATGTGATTTTCACGACAACCGCACCGCTGTTTCAAAACCCGACCTGGAGAACCTCATGGAATTGCAATACCTGAATGACCTGTACATCGAACAACTCAAAGACCTCTACAGCGCCGAAGATCAACTGTGCAAAGCCCTGCCCGAACTGATCGAGGCCGTCTCAAACAACACCTTGCGCGAAACACTCGAGCAGCATTTTCAGCAGACCGTCACACAACTGGACCGATTGCGCATTGTGCTTGATTGGCTCGAGCAAACACCAGACAGACACGAATGCAAAGGCATGAAAGGCCTGATTCAAGAAACCCGAGACCTGCTTGAGGACCACGAAGATGCCGACCCCGACGTGCTTGATGCGGGCATTATCGCCGCTGCGCAGCGCATCGAACATTACGAGATCGCTGGCTACGGTACGGTTTCGACTTACGCCAAAATGCTTGGTGAACGCGAGGCAGCCCAAACGCTCGAGCGCATTTTGAACGAAGAAACCGTGGCCGATGCAAAGCTGACCCAGCTCGCAGAGCGCGTGGTCAACGTCCGGGCCATGGGATAAAACGCCAGCAACAGATCCATGCTCGATTGCCAACGCGAATCAACACCGACCTCCAGTGCACCGCCACCTTGATTTCTACGTATTACTTCGTATC
>JANOWZ010000698.1:0-3510 GCA_031418155.1 Deinococcales bacterium | reverse complement strand
TTTTCACCACTTCTGGGCGTTCCCATCAACATCCGCGTCGAAGTTTCTGGCAGCACAACCTTGGGATCGCTCGAGTCAGTGGTACGCACCATCAGGATGTCATCGCCGTTCTCGGCAAAGACCACCCAAGCCCGCAATTCGGACCAACCGAGCCGTTCGAGCCACCCGTTCACGCGATGCGGATGGCCATCAACAGCCAGGTCGTGACGCACCTCGAGTGTCCAACGGTGCAGGCATTCCAACGCATCTCCCTGCAACCCGAGCGTCGGCAGGCCAGTGACACCCTTGAACACCTCCCGCAACCTGAAAGGATCGAGTCGATCGAGCAGGTCAGTCAAAGCGCTTCGACCAGGGACGGTGCGGCCTCGAAACCCGAGACCACGCAACACGCTCGGATGTTCGAGGGCAAAACGGCTGATCCGGCGCAACGAATCCTCACCGCAGAGCAGTGCAAGCAGCACCAAACCGAGCAGTGCCGCAAGTGGGTAACGCTGACCGCGCCGTCCACGTGGGTCAGGCAAATGCTCGAGGGCCTGCCGGAGCGTTGGGGATTCAACTCGAGCAGACGCAACCACGCCCGGAGTTTGGGCCAGCGCCACGGTTTCCTCGAGCGGTTGCACACCGAGTTCCTGACGAAGCACCCGGCGGCAGCGTTCCAGGTAATAGCGGGCCATCTCGGGCTGACCGTGCTGTTGGCTCAGGCGCATGGCGGCACGGTAGGCGCTCTCGTTCAACGGATCTTCGCGCAACAAGGTCTGGACGGTCAGCAGCGCCTCGCCCACCGCCCCGGCGCGTTCAAGTTCAAATGCACGCCATTCCAGGGTTTCGAGGTACACCATGGCGACGCGGGCGCGTTCAAACTCGAGCCAATCACCGAAAGCCGGGGTGCTATCAAGCCTGAAACCCCGCAGCAGCACGCTCGAACCGGAGGATGATGGTTGAACACTGTTCCAGATCTCGAGGGCCTGTCCGTGATGTTCACCATGAACGGCTGCCTCGAACGCCTTCAAGTCCGAGTGGGTGTTGATGCAGACTTCCGGGCTGGTCTGAAGCCAATGGGCCGCACCGGGCAGACCACGCAGATGGTGAAGCGCTTGCCGCAAGCTCTCGCCCGAACAGGGACCCCAGAAAAGGTGCTCGAGTTCACTGCGGGGCACGGGCCTGCCCTGCACCGCCAAGTAGTACAGCAAGGCGCAAAGTTTGGGCGGCACGAACTCGAGCGGCTGGTCATGCCAACGCAGTTGCGGACTTCCCAGAAGTTGGCTTTCGAGCGTGTCTTTAACCATGTTCACCCCATCTCGTGGTCGATCTCAGGTTGATTGACTTTCTAGAACTTATGTATCTCGTGGTAACGATCAAGTTACGAGAGGAGTGGTCAGATCCATCACCCTCGCCTGGGTTCATAAAGTTCTGACTTGTTGATACTCGAGCCCCTTTCAACCCACAGGTTAGGAAGAGGTTGGTTATAAGGTGGTCACAAAATCAGGGGTTTACGCCGACGGGTGTCTGCCAGCACGTATTCACATCGAATGTCACCAGGATCTCTGACATCAAGTCGTCTTTAAAACCAGCAGTATCCTTCTTGACCCTGAGGGCAGCACCTGACGGGCTTGGGTCGCTTCGGATACACGACCAGTAAGACGACTTGATTTTTCGTCACTCGCTCACCTCGGATTGAAAGCAGAAAACCGCTGCTTTCAATCACGACTTGGTATGAGACACCTGCCCTTTGGATTACCTTGCCGGATCTGCCCAAATCCCATCACGGACCGAAGGCGTTGATCACGTTATCGCCTTCGGTCTGTTCGCCAAGGATTTACTTGCGTTCGAGTGCCGCGAGTCGTTTCTCGGGGTCGATCAGGCTCGAGCCGAGTTTCGTGTTTTCGGTCACGAGATGTTCAGCCTCGGGTGTCTGGTTCGAGCCAGGACAGGAATGGCCGCCAAAGTGATACCTTGTGCGTCGATGCTCGAGGTTTATTTGGCCGTAGGGTCGAGCACGCCGCCCAGCGGCCAGATCACCCCGTTGGCGACCTGGATGGGCGTGTAAGCCACGGGGGCGCTGCCAAAGTAGGGGGCCGGAAACCCTGGCGTGTGGGGGTCGGGTTTGAAGACAAAGCGCACGGTCTTGCCCGCCTGGGTTGGCTCGTCCGAACCCGGCCCGAAAGCCGCCTCGAAGTTGGGATTGCGTTGCAACAGATGGTACTTGAGCAGCATGGACAGTTGCGCTTGGTTGGCAAGCAAACCATCGAGCTTGCCCGCAGGCCGGGCGGCAAAGGCGCTGTCGTTGGGGGCCAGCAGGAAGAGCGACGCTTTGCCGAGCGATTCTTTGAGCCCGGCGGCCTTGACCGCCTTGACCAATGCGGTGAAGCGCAGCGATTCGGGGGCATTTGTGCCGAGGCGAGACAAGAACTCGAGGGTGTTCAGGCGGCTGGTGGTGTTGAAGGTCGCGCCACTGCCAGGTTGTTTGGGATCACTTCGACCATACAGTGCGAACACCGCTGTTGCATTGGGAGCACCGGTAAACAGCGAACCCGCGATTTCTTGCTTGGGCTGACCCATTGGCCTGAAGTGGTACACCGCATCACCGCTCATGTCCACACTGTTCTGCCGTTGGGCGAAGTACGCGCCGTAAGGCAGTTTGGCCCGCAAAAGGTCCTTGCCGAAGTAGACATCCACCGCACCTGCACCCTCGAAGGCGTTCAAGAGAATCGCCTTGCCGTACAGGCCATCGCTCACCTTGGCTTTCTGAAAAGTTTGGGTCTCGTCAATCAGCAGCGCCTTCAGGGTGTTGCGCTTGCTCGAGCCGATCACTGCCAACAGGTACTCGTGGCCTGCGACGGCGTTGAGTTTTGCCGTGACCAGGGCTTTGCTCGAACCTTTCGGGATCACGCTGAGGGTGCGCGTTCCGGCGCTCAGCCCGAGGTATCCGCCCGTGTCGCCGATGCGGGCCTCGGTGAGGGCTTTGCCGTCACTCAGGACGCTGACCAGTGGTGGTGCATCAGGGCTGGCATGAAGCACATGAACATAGGCTTCTTCGGCGCTGGCAAAACTCGAGAAAGACAGGATCAGCAACAGGCTCGAGAGGCTTGCAAACAGGGCCAATGGTCGAGCGGTGCGCATGGTGAACTCCTTCATGGAACTGAATTGGGGCTTATTGTGGATTCGGTCAGTGATCTGTGGTCAGGTCATCGGTCAAGGTGATCTTCCTTGGGTACTCGAGTGCGCTTGGAACTCGAGTGCGCTTGGAACTCGAGTCCGCAGGCGGCGCAGAACTTGGCGTAAGGGCTGGTGATCGGCTTGCTGCACAACGGACAAGCCTCGAGCATGGGGATTCCATCATTGATGCAATACCGCTCGTCCGAGCTTGCAGGCACGGCGCGAAAGCAACGCACGCACAAGCGGTAACGAAGTGTCCTTCTGCCCTCCCAATCGATCTCGGAGCCTGGCATGTTCCCGAACCCCCTTTGAACCTCAGGTTAGGCCGGGGTCGATCAGTTTGATCTGATCGAC
>JANOWZ010000697.1:0-6033 GCA_031418155.1 Deinococcales bacterium | reverse complement strand
TGTGAAACTCGAGCAAAGCGCAGCAACCGGAATGCTTCGCGCCCAATCCGTGCAAGCAACCACCGTCAAACGCAGCGGCTCGAGCGTGACCCTCACATGGGATGCAAAGGCGTACTTGAGCGTGGCGGTGGCGCACATCGCGCCGGAGGGGACGCGCACGACTCTGGCATTGGGACTGACTGGCGGGACAGCCGTTCTCGAGTTGGGCGTGTTGGGCGCTGGGCAGTTTGAGGTCAGCGCATCGGATGGTTTGAACGGCATCAAGCAACGGTTTTAACGGTTGGAAGTCTCGAGGGTGGCAGCGTCCGAAATGCCATCGATAGAGGCGGACGTTCCGTTCAAGTCTTGCGTGACGAACTGGGTTTGAAACCCGTTTCCACAGCGGCATGACAGCAAGCGAAATTCGCAATCAAGTCTTTGAACGTGCTCGAGGATGTTGCGAATACTGCCAGAGTCAACGCGAATTTTGCACGACGATTTTTCGGTCGAGCACATCACGCCAAAATCATCTGGCGGAACGGATGATCCCGAGAACCTGGCGATGTCCTGCCAAGGTTGCAACAACCGCAAGTACACGGCGCTCGAGGCGATCAACTACGGCAATCTGAAATCACTCCAACATTGTCCCTCGAGCCTAGGTTCCTGCGGTCTTACACTTTTAAACCTTGGAAGCGGGCTTCAAATGGGCCGCTCGAATCGCTCCCAGCGTGGTGCGTGGCGAAATCGCATCGGGATCAATCCTCAACTCGAGCAGCGCGGGCACTTGCGCAGTCAACGCCCGCTCGAGGGCTGGGGCGAACCCTGCCGTTTGGGTCATGACTTCGCCGTGTGCGCCGAAGGCTCGAGCGTATTGCGCGAAGTCGGGATTGCCCAGGCCGGTGCCGATCACGCGGCTGGGATAGCGTTGTTCTTGGTGCATTCGGATGGTGCCGTACATGCCGTTGTTGATCACGATCACGATGATGTTCAGGCCGTAGTGCATGGCGGTGGCCAGTTCTTGGCCGTTCATCAGGAAGCGGCCGTCGCCTGCGAAGGCCACAACGGTTCGTTTGGGTTGGTGGGCTTTGGCGGCCACCGCTGCGGGTACGCCCTAGCCCATCGTGCCGTTCACCGGGGCGATTTGGCTGCGGTGCGAGGAGAATTGCAGGAAGCGGTGGCACCAGGCGCTGTAGTTGCCTGCGCCGTTGGTGATGATCGTGTCACGTGGCAAGCGTTCGCGCAGGTGGGCGAAGACTTCTCCCAGGTCGAGCAGTCCGGGCATCGGGCCGTGATGCAGGGTGGCTTCGTAGTCGGCTCGAGCCTCGTTCGCCCAGGCCGTCCAGCGGTTCGCGTCGAGTGGCGGGAGGTCGCGTGCTGCGGCGGCAAATTCGGTCATGCCGGAAAGGATGGCCAGGTGCGGTTGGTAGACCCGTCCCAATTCGGAGGGTTCTGGGAAGACGTGAATCAACGTTTGTTGTGGCGTGGGCACGTTCAGCAGGCGGTAGTCGTCTGTGACCATTTCGCTCAGTCGGTCGCCGACGACCAGCAGCACGTCGGTGGTGGCGATGCGTTGCCCCAAGGCCGGGTTGCTGCCGACCCCGAGCGCTCCGAGGTACTCGAGGCTGCGGTTGTCTATGGATGTCTTGCGCTCGGAAGCTGGCGACGGCTGGCAGGGTGTTCATGGGAGCCGTTCTGGAGCGTTTGTTTAGTCACTCACAGCTTATGGGGTGGCTCCCACTTTCTTCAAAAGTTACCGGACTATTGATCTCGAGAAGTGAACCAATTCGCACATCATGGGGTTAGGCTACAATGCGGCGGGAGGAAACCTGTGGCCCTCGATCCCAATTTAGAACCTTCACCCAGCGAGAAAGATTTACCGTCGCAGCGGTTTGAAACCCTCGCTGAACGTTTGAACTCCGTCAGGCAACGCCGGTTCATGGGGCGTGAGGCGGAATGTGCGATCTTCAAGGCGGCGCTCAGCACTGCCGGGTCGCCGTTCGCGGTGCTGTACTTGCACGGTCCTGGCGGAGTGGGCAAAACCTCGGTGCTGACAGAATTCCAGCAGATCGCCGCCCGTGAACCGCAGCACGTTCCAATCCTGCGTGTGGACGCTCGAAGCTTCGAGGTTTCGCCGGAAGGCTTCTGGCGCGGACTGGCGCTCGGGTTTGGGATCGAAGCAGCCTCGCTCGAGGAGGTGCTCGAACACCTGAATTCCTGCGGGCAGCGACCCGTGCCGTTGCGGTCCGTGCTGATGATCGACACCTTCGAGCGTTGTGCGCCCTACGAGGATTGGCTGCGCGAGCATTTTCTGCCACGTCTCGGCTCGAGCGTGCTGGTGGTCTTGAGCGGTCGCCTGGGTTTGAGCCTCGCCTGGCGTTCCGAGCCCGGTTGGGCGGACCTGGTGCGGGTGGTGCAGCTTCGCAACCTCAGTCCCGACGAGGGCCGCGAATACCTCTCGCGCCGTGGGGTGCCGGACGCACAGCACGATTCCGCCTTGGCGTTCACGCACAGTCATCCGTTGGCCTTGGCGCTCGTGGCCGACACTTTCAACCAGCGCGGCACCCGTCAACATGGTCTCGATGATCAGCTTGCATTTGAGCCGGATTTGGTCAAGACACTGCTCGAGCGTTTTCTCGATCAGGTTCCCGGTCCGGCGCACCGCGTCGCGCTCGAGGCTTGCGCCTTCATGCGGTTCACCACCGAGGCTCCGTTGGCCTTCATGCTCGGTCAGCCAGAGGTCCGGGAATTGTTTGACTGGCTGCGCGACCTCTCGTTCGTCGAGACTGGTCCGCTCGGTTTGTTCCCGCACGATTTGGCACGTGAGGCGATCCAGAATGACCTGCGTTGGCGCAATCCGGATTGGAGCGCCGAGCTTCACCGCAGGGCACGCGCCTTCTACATGCAACGTTTGCAGCAGGCGCGCGGCCTCGAGCAGCAACGGATTTTGATCGACAACATTTTCTTGTACCGCGAGCATCCGATGGTCAAACCGTATTTCAGTTGGGACGACCTGCGGGATGCGTTCCGAGAAACCGCCAGGCCCAAGGACATCCCCGTGCTGATTGAGATGATCCGCCAACGCCAGGGACCGACTGAGGCTCAATTGGCCGAGCATTGGTTCAAGCGTCAGCCGCACAACCTGAGCATCTACCGGGACGTGAACGGCGCACCTGCCGGGCTGTTGTTCCAACTTGATCTTCATGCGGCCACCGCCGAGGACATTGAGATCGATGCGTTCGCCCAAACGGTCTGGGCCTTCACTCAACGGAACGCGCCGCCAAGGGACGGTGAGGCGGTCATCCTGTTCCGGTTCTGGCTTGACTTGGATGGCTTCCAGAACGTCTCAAGTGTCCAGAGTTTGATCTTCGTCAACGTCACACAGCAGTACATCTCCACCCCGAGGCTGGCGTGGAGTTTCTTGCCGTGCTTCGACATGGAGTTTTGGGCTCCAACCCAAACCCATTACAAGCATGTGGCCGTACCGTTCGAACACGCAGTTGCGGACTTTCCGGGCGGCGCTCGAAGCGTCGGTGCGTTCGGTCACGATTGGCGTGCGCTGAATGTGGCCGCCTGGTTCGATGCGATCCCACAGCGCGGGGTCGCGCCCAAACCCGCCGCGACGCAACGCCCGTCAAATCTGAACGCCACAATGGTGGTGCTTTCGAAACCCGCATTCTCTGATGCGGTGCGTGCCGCCCTGCGCGAATACAATCGCCCCATCGCGCTCGCCCGCAACCCGCTCCTGCGCTCGAGGTTGATCTCAGAGCGGGCCGGAGATGCGCCAACAGATGCGCAAAGCCTGCGCCGCGTGGTGCTCGAGGCCGCCAGCACGCTGAGCTTGAATCCACGCGACGAGAAGCTTTTTCGCGCACTCGAGGCGACGTATTTTGAACCGGCCATGACGCAGGATTTGGCGGCGGAACGTCTCGACTTGCCCTCGAGCACTTTTCGCAGGCACCTCAAATCCAGCATTGAACGGCTGACGGAAATCCTCTGGACTTGGGAGCTTCACGAATAATTTTCCTTGCGTCTGTTGTCGCGGAATCCCAGATTCTCGAGGTGACCAATCTCAGTCTCGAGGCGACGACCTCAGACTCGGGCCACCTCACATGTCCCAAACTGAGCGGCATTTGAACTGGTAAGTGAGCGCCGATCAGTTGCAGCATCATCCTGGCGAAATCACACCCCAGGAGGTCAGCCATGACACAACACAAACCGAACGCACCCACCGCACTGACGGTGGTCCGTCAACTCGTCAAGGTGCTCAACGTCAAGGATCTGGACGCAGCCCAACAACTCCACAGTGAGGATTACTCGGGCTTTGACACGACCCATTCGACACCAACCGTTGGACCACTCGAGGCTCGGGCCGTCTACGCCCGTGCCGCAGCCGCCTTTCCAGATTTTCACCTGCGGATCGTCGATGTCATCGCCGAACGCAGACGGGTCTCGGCGCACTGGCATTTTGAGGGAACACATTTGGGATCGCTGTTGCACATTCCGGCCACGCAGCGTCACGTCAGTTTCGAGGGCTACACGATGCTGACCATCGAGGGCGCGCACATCCAATCGAGTCACACCCTTTGGGACATGGCGGGCCTGCTGAGGCAACTCGGCCTGCTGCCCGCCTTGCCTGAAGACCGTGAGTGAACACCTCAACGCCAATCCGTTCATCGAAACTGCAAAAATGAGCGGCTATTGAGCGTCCGCTGAGAATCTCGAGCACAAAATGACCTGTGAACTGAGCGGCAGGCTCGGCGAAACTCAACCCAGTTCTGAACGGGTCGCCACGATGCCCGAGACAGACGGGAGATGCCCATGAGCGCACAATCCATTCCGTCCACCGTCCAAAGCACCCCGACCCAATTGGGAAGCCTCGAGTCCTCAGCAAGCCCGTACACAAATACCACCCAGGATGAGGACGCGGCACTGATCGGAATGCTCGCCTCGAGCGACCGCACCTGCGCCGAGGCGGCGCTCCAGATCATTTACACCCGCCACTCGCGTCACGTTTACTCGCTGGCCCGCAAAATTGTGCGCGACATCAACGCCGCCGAAGAGATCGTTCAGGATACGTTCGTCAAGCTCTGGAAGAACGGGCCGATGTACGACTCGAGCCGAGGCGCGATGTCCGTGTGGTTGTTGACGATAGCGCACCACACCTGCATCGATTACGTCCGTCGTGCCTCGAAGCGGACGTTGGTTTTTCTCGAGCAAGACGAGTTTGAAAGCATCGCCGACACGGGTCCATGCCGTCAAAACACCGATATTGTCATGCTCGAGGATGCTTTCAAAACGCTCCAACCCGATGAGCAAGAGTTGATTCGACTGGCGTATTACGAAGGTCTATCGCAGTCACAGATCGTGACTCGAACGCAAGTACCGCTCGGCACGGTCAAGTCGAGGTTGCGTGCGGCCTTGATCCATTTGCGCCAGCACCTCGAGCCAGCTTGAACGCGGCTCGCTTGAGTTTGCTGCTCCAAGTGTTTCAAAGCGTAATCTGCTTCCGGCGTTGAGCAAAGCCAGCAAACTTCAAGAGGAGTCCTTCGTGCAATTCACCGTTCAAAATCTCGGCAAGCAATACACCCGTGACTTCTGGGGCTTGAAGGATTTCAGCCTCGAGATTAAACCCGGCATTCTCGGCTTGCTCGGACCGAATGGCGCAGGCAAATCCACGTTCATGCGAATGCTCGCCACCATCACCAAACCGAGTGAGGGAACCATTTGTTGGAATGGTCAGGACGTGGCGAAATCACCGGACACGCTGAGGTCTGTGCTCGGGTACTTGCCGCAAGATTTCGGCATTTACCCGAACCTCAACGCCATCGAATTCCTCGAGTACACGGCGGCGATCAAAGGGCTCGATGCCAGGAACGCCAAAAAACGCATTGGCGAACTGTTGCAACTTTTGAATCTGGTCGAGGCCGCAAAACGTCCGCTGGGAGGATTTTCGGTCGGCATGAAGCAGCGCGTCGGCATTGCACAGGCGTTGCTCGACGATCCGCAAGTGTTGATCGTCGATGAACCCACCGTCGGCTTGGACCCCGAGGAACG
>JANOWZ010000696.1:0-5973 GCA_031418155.1 Deinococcales bacterium | reverse complement strand
CCGAGCAGCACGGCGATGCTTTTGCCGTTCAGTTTGACTTCCACGCGGCCTTCGCGGACGTTTCCGGTCAGGCGCAAAAGTGTTTTTCGCTCGAGCGTGATCGTTTGGGTGATGTTCTGGCGTGTGTGGTTCAGGAACGCGGGCGTGTATGGCGGGAAGCCCAAATAAAAGCCGCCGTAAATTCCGAACGTGGCCAGCACGCAGTAAATGCTGAAGGCCACGCCAACGAGCGTCCATTGCCAGGGTTTGAGCTTGTACGACATCGGCTCGAGCATAGCCCGTGTTGGCAAGTCTCGAGTCCCTTATGCGTTTGGTTGGATGCGCGAAACCTCACCGCGAAAACCCTATTGGGCTGATAGCGTCGGCTCTAGAGGGTTTCTGTGCGCAATAACCCAGCCCAAGAACACGTTTTGGCTATTCTGAGAAAAGACTGATGAAGCATTCCATTTGCATTCAAAGAACCCTTGCTCGAGGCTGCCCGTGCTGAAAGTCACGGCGATAGGCGATGTTCACGCCGATTTTGGGCGTTTGTGGGCGGCGTTGAAGGCCGCACAAATCATGGATTCGGATGGTCATCCGACCGGGCCGGTCCTGGATGGGCGATATCGGGCGATCTTGATTGGTGATCTGGTGCATCCGAAGAACATTCAAACCTACGAGAAACTCACGGGCCGCGAGCCATTCGATTGGAAGAACCCGGAACATTTGCGGTCGGCTGCTCGGGCCCAGGTGCGTGAATTGCAGCGTTTAAGGCATTTTGTCGAGGCCAGTGAGGGTGGCGTGACGGTCCTGATGGGCAACCATGACGCTTCGGCCTTGAACCACAAGCATGTGCTGGGCACGGCGACCGGCTTGAAGCACGTCGAATTTGACGAATCCCACGGTGGCGTGCGCCTGCCGGATGAATTGGCCGATTGGATGCGCAAATGGTTGCCTGAGGTGCGCCTTCATGGCGTGCATTTCTCACACGCTGGACCGACACCTGGAATGGCAAGCTTCGATGATTTCTTTTACGCCGACACGGACACCAAGCATTGGTGGCGCGAGCGTCCATATTACGTGCATGATGCCGGACATAAGTTCGGTGTTTATGGTCATACAGTCATGCCGGACGGCATTTACATCAACAAAGAACATGGTTTTGCCATGATCGATGCGCTCGAGAAACGCCAGTATTTGGACATGTTGTTTCATGACGATGGCGAGTTCGATTATCGTGTGACCAATTTTTGAAGTCCGCCAGATTGCAGCGGACTTCAAAAGACGAACGAAAAAATAAGGATTCTAGAGATTACTCAGCTTGATGTTGAGCTTTGCTCACTTGGGTTCGGGTTGAGCTTTGCTCACTTGGGTTCGTTCGGCCATGCGCCAACCACACCCTGGGCAGCCCATTCGATGCTGTTGAGTTCGCCGATGCTGGCGGTCTTGCCTGCCGGAATGCGCACCATGCCGTTGCGGTCCTTGATTGGACCTTTGTACGGGTCAAAGCTGGGTTTGGCCGCGTTCATTTGACGCAGGCGCAAATTCACCAGGTCATAGACGTTGCTGCTGCCGATCTTCTTGGCCTTTAATGGATCGATAAAAACCGGGTTGATTGGCTGACCGATCTCGCCACCGAGCGCTACGCCCTTGTCGGCGAGCTTCCACCAGTAATCGACATTCTCAAGGTTTTTGGTGGTGTACGTTCCGGCTTGGACCTTCTTCACAATGTCGATGTAAATGCCGCTCCAATCTGCGATCTGACCAGAAATCACGTTTTTCGGGGCGAATTTTTGCATCGGGCTGTAATGTGAGAAGCTTAAAGCTCCCTTGGCCGCAGCGGTTTGGACCACGGTTGGTGTGTCCTCGGTGAAGGCGAAAACGTCATTTCCTTCGGCGAGCAGCGCTTCGGTGGCTTCTTTGGCCTTGTTTGGGTCAAACCAGGCGTTGATCCAACGCACGTTGACGGTGGCTTTCGGGTTGACGGCTCGAGCGCCCAGGGCGAAGGCGTTGATGTGGCGTTTGACCTCACTGATTGGGAACGCGCCGACATAACCGAGCTTGCCGGTCTTGGAAAGCGCCCCGGCCATCATGCCGTTGAGGTAGTACAACTGGTAGAAATCTGCGAAGTACGTCAGCAAATTTGGGGCGCGTTTGAAACCGCTGGCGTGCGCGAAGATCACATCAGGGTATTTCTTGGCGGCCTCGACGGTGCCATCCATGTAACCGAAGCTGGTGGTGAAGACAATTTTTGCGCCGTCTTTCACGACCTGATCGATGAACGGACCGGCCTGGGCCTCCGGCACGCTTTCAACCTTGATCGTCTCAATGCCGGTCGCTTTCTCGAGTGCGAGGCGACCCTGTTCGTGCGCGTAGGTCCAGCCGTAATCACCGGGTGGTCCAATGTAAATGAAGGCGGCTTTGAGTTTGGCATCCTGAGCACCTCCGTTGAAGCTCAGGCCAAGTCCGAGTGCGGCGAGTGCGGCAATGCCGTATTTCGAGAGCGTTTTCTTCATACTTCCCCCTTTGGAACGGTCCAACTGCCCGGAATCATACCTGCTGTGAATCAGAATTTGAACACTTGACAGGTTCATGCTTGACACCCAAGCTTGAGCCGCTACCGCCAGAAATTCTCGTGCGCTTTGGCCGCAATCTCCTCGAGCGCCGGGCCGAGAATTTCGATCTCGCGTTGGCCTCGGGCCAGCACCTCACGGCATGGAAGGCGCATGGTTGGGTTCTGTGGGTTGTCACCGGTGATGTTGTATAAGCCATCTTCAGACAGGGCATAGACCAGCCGTCCAATGCCCGACCAGTAGATTGCCCCAGAACACATCGCGCACGGTTCACAACTCGAGTAGAGGCTGGCGCGGGCCAGTTCTGATTTCGAGAATCTGGTGCTGGCGAGCCGTACCAGGTTTGTTTCGGCGTGACCGGTCGCATCTTTGGTTGTGCCGACTGAGTTTTCACTCTCGAGTACAACTTGACCCTCAATCACCAGCAGCGCACCGAATGGATGGTTGCCGTTTTGTCGGGATCGATGCGAAACGTCGATGGCACGCTCGAGGTATTGCAGGTCGCTTAATGTCACCAGTGAAGTTTACCGATTTTTGGGTAGGTCCTCGCTTTGAGTAAAGGGCGCATCCGGTTGTCTTCAAGAATCCGAGACCCGTTTCTCATGGCTCAAGGGTTTACTGAATATGGATGGGTTGGTCTAAACTTTAAGCGAGCATAATCTTGAGAAGTGAAGGTAGACAAGTGAAGCAACGTTTGCCCATCGCAGATCAGGTTTGGCACGTTTCAGGTGTGATTGCCCGAATCTTGTCGCTTTTGGCATGTAGCCTGACCTTCACTACCTGTGCCTTCATTTCCGGTGAAGGGGCTGCAAATGTCGAAGTGCGCCTCGACCCCAACCAAGTTGTCGGTCAGGGTCAGTTGGCGACCGGAGCGACCCACATGCAGTACAGCCTCGACCCGGACGGCAATCCCGTGGCGCTCGAGCGTGGACGCAAGGCCCTCGCACGGGCGACCAGTTACCAGAATCAGCACATCATGGGCTTTGGTGCGGACAACCCGTGGCCAGACCCGAACCTGAACGACCCCACGCGCTGGGATTGGGCCAGTTTGGACCGGCGCGTGAAGTTGATGCTCGAGACGAGTGCAACCCCGGTGATCACGCTCTGTTGCGCCCCAACCTGGATGGTCGATGCTGGTTGGCGTGGCGGTACTGATTGGAGCAAACTCGAGCTTGCACCCCTTCCAGCCCAAGAGGATGCCTTCGCTCGACTTTCGGCAGAGGTCGCAAGGCGTTACCCGAAGGTCACGTACTTTCAAGTCTGGAATCAGTTCAAAGGCATGTGGAATGCCCGCGAGAATTCCTGGGATGCCGAGCGTTACACCCGGCTGTACAACAAGATCTGGCGTGCGGTGAAGGCCGTCCGGCCCGATGCCAAGATCGGTGGGCCGTACCTGGTGCTCGAGGGCAGCGGCGCGACCCGGCGACTCGGTTATCCCGAGGATTGGTACACCGAGGACCCGATCACGCCGCGCAACCGGGCGGTGCTCGAGTATTGGCTCGCCAACAAACTCGGTGCAGATTTCATCACAATAGACCGGTCGGTTAAAACCGGTGGCGATCCCTTGAATTACTCCGAATCCGCGCAACTGCGCCTGACCTCGTTGTTTGGCGATGTGATCCGTCAGGTGCGCAGCCTGCGCGGGTATCGCAACGAACCGATCTGGATGGCCGAATACTACCTGGCCGAAATTCCGTTCAGCATCCGCAGTGAACAATTCCAGGCGGTCATGATCGCCTCGATTTTAAAGCACAAGCTCGAGGCTGGCCTGAGCGTGTCGTTCCTGTGGTCCCCAGAGGCCCAACCGAGCGCCAGCATCCCCAGGGCGGGGGACGGTCAAGTGCTGTTCTCCTCAACCCGAACCTTTGATGGTGGACAAGCCTCAAAAAACCAATTCATCTACGAGACCTTCAAACGCTACTTTTCGCCCGGAACGCCATTGATCCGCGCCACATCCTCGAGCAGTGCACTCGAGGTGCTCGCCTCGAAAAAGGCGGTGCTCTTGATTAACAAACGCGCCGGACCAACCACCGTGACCCTGCCAGATTCATTTGGTGCAAATCAAGAACTCGAGCTTGCACCGTATGAGGTTCGGGTGCTCGAGTTACCCTGAGGCATCAAACCTGAGCCATCAAGTTCGGGCCATCAAGTTCGGGCCATCAAGTTCGGGCCATCAAGTTAGGGCCAGTGCCTTCAGAAGCGCCACGCGCCACCGATGCTGAACTTGGCGCTGTTATCGGACACACCCAAGGACAGGCCAAGGTTGATCGAAGCGTTCCTCGAGAGGTTGTAACTGAAGCGGACTTCTGACCCGCCAAACAGGTTGCTGTTCGCGTTGGAATTGGCACTGATTTGCACCGGCTGGTAGTAACGAATGCCGAACAGATTGTCTTCGCTTGTCCAGGTCAGGGCAAAACCGTTGTTGCCCACCGTGCCCAGGAATGCCTCGAGGTAGAAGGCACGGTTGATGTAGCCACCGATGCTGAATTTCAAGGTCAAATCTTTGCGGTTCTTTTCGTCCGCGCTGAATAAACTCACGATGGCTTCGGCGGCGTTCGTGCTGACGTTGAAGCTCACGCCGGTCGCCTGGGTGAAGGCGTTCGAGAATTCACGGAGCACAAAAGCGTTCAGGAGTTGATTCAATGCACCGGTCGAAATCCCGGTCGCCAGTTTGGCTGGATCGTTGAAATCATTCCCATTGCCGAGCGCGATCAGGCCCAACGCCTCGGCTTGGCTCAGGCAGTCCGAATCCAACTGCGGGTTCGGGTCGGTCGGACAGGGCGTATTGTTGGCTCGGTATTGCGTCAGTTTGGTTTGCGAATCGATCAGTACGCCGCCAAGTTGTGAACGGAAACGCAAGATGGCTTGCAACTCGAAAAAGGCTTCTTTTGCCTGTCCAGTTTGTGGGTTCAAGTATCGAATTTTGGTCAATCCTCGAGCTGTGACGACAGGATACACACCGTTGAGCGGATTAAAAGCTGCTTGACCTTCGTACAACGTGTACGTGAATCCAGCCAGATTAAACGAACCTCGGGGCCGTTGATTGCGGTTGAGCGGATCGCCCGTATTGTCAGTGCGTTCTAGCGCCTCAAGCGTGCCAGCAATTTCTGGTGCGCCAAGTGTTCCGGTCATGGTCAAGATGCCGCCCGCCTCGAGCGAGAGGTTCAAGTTTGGTTCTGTGAAACGCACACCGTTTGGGGCAGTCAGGCGCACGCGGTCCAGGTCAATGCGTTTTAAAAGCGGCACGGACGGGCTGGGTTGCTTGGCCTCGGCTTTGGCAGGTTGATCCGTTTTCTCAGGCCGTGGAATGCTGGTGCTCGAGGTGATCCGTGATGCGGCAATGTCGCCGGTGACGCGGTACTGGCGGCCATCTTGCACCATGCGCAGGTCAGCATCGACCAGACCATCCTTGATGAAAAAA
>JANOWZ010000695.1:0-4280 GCA_031418155.1 Deinococcales bacterium | reverse complement strand
TATTGACTCCGAGTTCTTCACGTTGACACCAGTTTGAGATTCTCTTCCAAAATCTTCTCTAACCGACCAAAGAATCCTTTCACCAATCCAGGCGTATGACCAGCCACCCACATCGTGTAACACACGTGGGACGTGATGCCTCCCGCCACAACCCACGCAACTCCTCCACTGACAACACCACCAGATTCGCCAACCAATGTCCCTTCACCCAAGCCCACAGCAACTCAATCGGATTCAACTTCTTGGCCCCACACCAGCACCTGACGGGCTTGGGCCGCTCCGGTGCGTAAGCAGGCAAAAACACGATCTCGAGTCGATCATTTTCTTCCACGAATTTCACGATCTCAGCGTTTCGATGCAACCGCGAATTACCCAGCACCATCACGACATTCCCAGGAACTCGAGCCAGTACGCTTTCAAGAAATGCTTTGAAGCCCAAACGGTTCATCGAATCAGTCGTCGCTTGCGCGAACACTTCGCCATTCCAAGAAATTCCACCAACCACGTTCAACCGAGATCGTTTCCCGTTCGCACTCATCACCGGTGTCACACCTTTCAAACCCCACGTGTGCGTGACGCTTCTTGATTCCAAGACGCACCTTACGGGCGGAATCGCTACTCTCGAGCGTTGATCCGGTCTCGTCACCGAAAATCACCGTCCAACCTTGTTCGAATTTTTTTTGAGATCAGGCAACGTTTCACGCTGCCAAACTTGAATCTTGGTCTCGTCACGTTTCATGTTTCGCTTCTTGACCCTAAATATGCACCTGACGGGCAGGGTCGCTTGTCTGGCTTCTGCGGACTCAAACCAAGTTCTTTCATCATCACGCCAACATGATCGGCTGTGTACGTCAAGCCAAACGTGGTTTCGATCAGTGCGGCGGCTCGAGCGCAAGTCCAGTTATTGCTGGGAAATCCGTGAATGAGAGCGCCTTGTAAGATCATGGTTTTGAACTCTTGGAGTTGTTCAACACTGATGTTCTTGCCTGGGCCGGGGTGTGGTTTTGCTTTTGCTCCTGCAATACCGTCTTGGTCAAAAACGGTTTTCCAGAGGTAAACGATTTGTCGGGAGACACCAAGTTCGAGAGCGATTTCTGCGGGGCCGAATCCAGTGTCGAGCCGTTCAAAGGCGAGGGTTCGACGTTCTTCGAGTTGGGCTTTGGTCAGGCGTGATGGAATCCAAGGCATGGGTGATTCTACTCTTTCTTGTCAATCTGAAAATGCCGGAGTCAATACATTTCACTCGGCGAATTCAGGCTGCTGGAGCCAACATCATGAATTTGGACACCCGAGTCTTAGCTTGAGGCACACCATCCAACCAGTTCACGATACGCAAAACGTTCATGCCCACCACGACACAAACTTCCTGTAAACCTGTGCGAGCCAACCCCACATACCGGCTGCGCCTCAACCCGAACGACCGTACCCCCTGCGAAAGCGTGCCTTCCACGCCAGCCCTGATGTGATACCGCGCCTGCCACGCTGGATCTTTCATTCGCGCTCGAGCTGAATTCAACGCTTCGTACTCGTCGCGTAAGTGAAAATACACTGACCGTCGCGCCTCTTTTGCTGGAGTGCACAGCGAACGCGCTGCACACTCACCACAATCTGAGCGACTGAATCGCGCATTGATTCTCAATCCCCCATTGTCTGCTTTGCACTGCCGCCAAGACACCGCCTGCTTCCCTTCAGGACAGGTGACTTTCTGTTGCTCCCAGTCAACTTTAAATTTTGAAAGGTCATAACCGCCAACCGTGCGTGTGTGCCAGTTCGAAATGCCACGCACTGGCCCTTCGAGAGAAATGCCGTGAAGTGCTTGACTTTGCTGCAAAAGTTCGGCGTTCACGTATGCGGAATCCACGAAATGCTCCGCTGGTTGGAGCTGCTTTTCTGCCAGTGCTTTATGGATTTCTGCTGTGCTGGACATATCTGCATCCATTGCTGGGCAAGTTTTGACGTGCGTGATAACGTGCGCGGCATCCTCATCGCAGGTTTCTGTGACGTGAACTTTGTAACCGGACCATTCCAGACTGCGTTTCGTGCTGTAGTGCATTTCTGGATCGTATGGTGATTGCAGCCGATCACCGACGGGCGGTAACTCAGCACCTGCCCGCCAACGGGACCGGGTGTTGATCCGTTCGTAATGCACGCGCCACACGTCACGTAACGCACTTACCATCGGAACCTCCCGCGTTTCGGATGGTGCCGATGGTAAGTCCAGAGCGTCGAGCAAACAAAAGCCATCATCGCCAACTTCAAGCGCGAACGCCTCACGTTTCTCTTTGCTTTTAGGCAGGCTGTAATCCTCGATTCGATGCGCGTACCGTTTGAACCACTCGGGTTGAGCAACAGTTTTCAACCAGTCGGGTGCAATAACCGCGAGATCATTCAGCGTGGCTCGCAGTGTCTCAGCCACCAACTCAAGCAAATGCAAATCGTGAACGGCTCCGAGGACGTGGGTACTGTCGGTGCGCTGCTTGCCTCGCGCTTTGATCAGATCTTTTGCCTTGAAGCGTTCGAGCATTTTATCGAGCAGCAAGTGTTCGGCTTTGCCTTTGATCAGTCGCGTCCGAAATTCGGTGAGCACACTGAAATGAAACCCGGGATGCGTCAGTTCAAGGCCGAGCGCGTACTTCCAGTCGATTCTGGCACGCACGGCATCGGCGGCTTGACGATCACTGAGGTTCTCGAGGAATTGAAATACGGTCATCAATGCCAATCGCCACGGTGCGATTGCGGGCTGACCACGTTTTGGGAATAGGGCGTTGAAGTCTTCGTCGCTGTAGAGGATGTTGAATTCGTCACGGAGTCTGGTGATGACCGTGCCTTTCGGGAAGGCAGCGCGGGCAACACGAACAGTTTCTGTTGGGATTTTACCGATGGGTTCTGGTTTGAGACTCATGCCCTGAGTATCGAGCTTTTGATGGTGCCTTGTGAATTCGCCGACAGTATCCTTCTTGGATGCGCAACTGAAAAGCATTGAGGCTTGGATCAAGCAGGTGGCTGGTGGCTGGTGGCAACACCAAAACGTTAACGGCGCGAGGATGACACTTGAGGTGCCATTTCACCATCCGTTGACGCTCGAGCTATTACCACTTTACTGAACTTACGCATCGAGTTTCAGAATCCCATCTGAAACCCAGCAAATCCGAAATGGCTTGACAGGACCAGCACGAACACCGAGGCTACCAACATGGACCGCGAGATGATCGACATTTACAGCGACTACCTGATCACCAACTTCGGTCAGGCCACCGCCACCAGCCTCTCGAACATCCTCAACGGTGAACTCAGTCACGACAGCATCACCCGGTCCCTCGCAGATCGTGAACTGACCAGCAAAGACTACTGGAAACTTGCCAAACCAATCATCCGAGAAATCCAAGACGAAAATGCCAGTCTCAGTGTTGATGATCTGATCGTGGAGAAGCCGCACAGCGAAGAATCTGGCGTGATCGGCTACTATTTCGATCACACGAAAGGCCGGACAGTCAAAGGGATCAACATCGTTGATGCGGCCTACATCACCTCCAAGGCTCGAGTGCCATTGGATTTCGTGGTGGTCAAGAAACTCGAATACAAAGTGGATTTGCAAGGCAAACCGTTCCGACCACAAACCCAAACCAAACACGAGATTCTCGAGGACATCCTTCGTTTTGCCGTGCATAACGAAGTGCCGTTCAAAACCGTGCTATTCGACGTTTGGTACGGCAGCGCGGACAACATGCGCTTGGTGAAATTGGATTTGAACAAGGAATTCATCACACCACTCAAAGAGAATCGGAAGATCAAGCTGCTCGAGAGGGCAGGAAGCACCTTGCAAGCCGTGGGATCGCTCGAACTGGTGGAAGACAAACCCTATCTGGCTCGTCTTGAAGGCGTGCCATTCGATGTCAGTGTTGTGAAACTGGTCTTCAGAAACGAAGATGGTCATCAGGGTGTGTTGTTCCTTTGTGCGAGCGAGACAGGCTTGAGTGGTGAGGAGATTCGATTGGGTTATCAGAAACGGTGGCCAGTTGAGGAACAACACAAGAGTGGTAAGCAAAACACGGGGTTGGGTTCAAGTCCGGCGAGTTTGGTGGCAGCAAGGGTTAATCACGTGTTCTGTTCGTTCGTGGGGGTGCTGAAGTTGGAGTGTTTGAAGTTGAAGACGGGTCTGAATCATTTTGCGTTGAAAGCGAAATTGCGTTTGAAAGCGGTTCAGGCTGCTCAGGATGAGTTATTTCGGTTGCGGGCTGTTCATTCGAGTTTGGTCGTTAAGCCTGCGTAACTTCAGTTAA
>JANOWZ010000694.1:0-5582 GCA_031418155.1 Deinococcales bacterium | reverse complement strand
GAAAAGCGGAAAGGAAAACCAGGACGCTGCCAGTACTTTGAAAACATGGCTCGAGGAGTGCGCCCCGAGCCGTGCTTTTGACCTCCCTTTGACCTTGAACCTTTCGGCTTTTACCCTGCTTTACAACCCAGCTTCAAACGCGGTTGCAGCCGCATCAATCCGCTCGAGCGCCCAATCCCATTCCTCTTTGGTCATTGTCAACGGTGGCGTGATCATCGAGCAGTTGAACTTGCCGAAGCTGTAGATTTCGCGCTTTTTCAACTCGCCGTAAAACTGCACCATCACGCCTTGCCCAGCACCATGCCACGGCACGAGCGGCTCCCGCGTGTCCTTGTCCTTGACCCACTCGAGTGCCCAGAACGCCCCAATCCCTCGAGCCTCGCCGATGTGGTTGTGACGCGATTGCAACTCGGACAGACCGCTCGAGAGCCAGCCTTCAATCTGCTTGGCGTGCTCGAAAATGCCTTCTTCTTGGTAGACCTGCACCGCCGCGAGGCCCGCCGCGACACACAACGGATGGCCCGCGTAGGTGTGACCGACTGGCAATGGTTTCGCGTCAAAGTGCTGCGCCAAATGCTCGGGCAACATCATGCCACCGAGGGGAATGTACGCGCTCGTCACGCCTTTGGCAAAGGTGATGATGTCCGGTAAGACTCCGAACGTGATCGAAGCGAACGCTGTTCCAGTGCGACCAAAGCCCGTCATGACCTCATCAAAAATCAAGAGGATGCCGTGCTGATCGCAAATCTGACGCACACCCTTCAAGTAACCCTCAGGGTACACGATCACGCCGTTGCTGCCAACAACCGGCTCGAGGATGATTGCGGCAACCGTCTTGCCATTCTCGAACAAAAGGGTGCGTTCCAACGCCTCGAGTGCTCGAGCCGTCTCTTCGTGCGGGTCTTGGGTGTGAAACGGGCTGCGGTACGGGTAAGGCGCGAAGAAATGCACGATGCCGGGGGCCACAGCGGGTTCAGAACCCCAACGCCGATCCTCGCCCGTCAATTGCATGGCCGTGCCGGTGCTGCCGTGATAACTGCGGTACGTCGCCAAAATCTTGAACCGGCCCGTCAAGGCTCGAGCCACACGAATCGCATCGTCATTGGCTTCCGCGCCACCAGTCGTGAAGAACGTCCGGCAACCCTCTGCCCACGGGCTTAAATGTGAAAGCGCCTCGGCGAGTTCGGAACGCTTGTCCTGAAAATAACTGGTCGGGCTGTAACAAAGCTTCGCCGCCTGATCCTGAATCGCCTTGACGACCTTCGGATGCCCATGCCCAAGGTTCGTGCTGACCAACCCAGCCGACAAATCGAAATAACGCTTGTCGTCCTCGTCGTAAAAGAAGCGACCCTCGCCACGCACCGCAACCGGGGCATTCAGAGCGCCCTGTGCGGCCCAACTCGAGAGGACGTACTTCTTGTGCTGCGCCTGATGCGCCTCTTGTTTGCTCATGGATTGGGTCATGATCGTGCTCCTCTCGGGCGATTGCGTCGGATCTGATCGGCTCGAGAACCGTGCGCCCGCGTTCAATCCTCGAGAATGGTTGTTTCGAGGATCAGTTTAGCCTGTTTTCTGGGGTTTTGCCTGGGAGAGATGGCCTGTTTCGGTGAATTTCGAGGAATTTTTTGTTTGGGTTCCAATTAATGTGCTGACGAGGGCGGGCATTGTGCCCGCCCCTACGAAAAACATTGTTCTGTAAGGGCGATCCCTTGTGGTCGCCCTCTCGAAGCGAGGACCATTCCAACCCGAATAACCCCTATCGCGCCCTTGCCGGAATCCCTCGAGTTTGATACTCTCTTTTCTTGTGCCGCGCCAGCGGTCACATGATGCTGGACCCGAAAGGAGGTGCATTACACATGGCCCAATACGATTTGAACGTGATTCTGAACCCGAACTTGGACGCTGCGCAACTCGCAGTTGAAAAGGAATACATCGAGAACGCAATCAAGATTGCTGGTGGAGTCGTTGCGACACTCGAGGAGTGGGGCAACCGCCGCATGGCCTACGCGATTCAGAAGGACCGCGAGGGTTACTACTTGATTTTCAAGCTTGAAATGCCGACCGATCAGACGAACATCATTCAGACGAGCCTGCGTTTGCGCGACCACGTCCGTCGCGTGCTCGTGGTCAAACACCGTCCCGAATGGAGCACGAAGAAGAAGCCGAAGGCCGCTTAAGTCTCGTCTCGAGATTAAAGTACAGCCCGGTTTCAAGATAGTTTGACATCGCCCCGAACCAATGCGTAGAGTTTTGTTAAGGGCGTAATCACAACAAGCGCTCAGCAGCAAGAAAATCGGTTAATCGCAGCTATCAAGGGAGTGGAATATGGCACGAGGACTCAATCACGTTTACCTGTTCGGCGCGTTAGCCCGCGATCCCGAACTCCGGTACACCCCGAACGGCACCGCCGTTTTGGACATCACTGTTGCTGGCGAGGACAACGTTCTCGGCAACGACGGCAAACCCCGCGTTCTGCCCTGGTATCACCGGTGCAGCCTGCTCGGAAAGCAAGCCGAACAAATCTCCGATCAGTACAAAGCGGGCGATCCGGTCATGATTGAAGGAAGCCTCGAGTTTCGCAGTTGGGAAACCCCGGAAGGTCAAAAACGATCACAGGTCAGCGTCAAAGCACTCCGCGTCGAAGGCGGAATGCCCGGTGCCAGGGCCGAAGTGACCGTGCGTGACTCCCAGGGAGGTCATCGCCTGACGAACGCCTTCAACGAGGTCGTTCTGATTGGCAACCTGACCAAAGATGTCGAATTGAGGTACACCCCAGGCGGAGACGCGGTGGCGACCATCAGCATCGCAGTCAACGAATCCTGGAAAGACAAGACCGGCAACTGGCAAGAAAAAACCCATTTCATCGAGGTGAACCTCTGGCGGGACCTGGCCGAAACGGCCGGTGAACTGCGCAAAGGCGACCCAGTGGTGATCTCTGGTCGGCTCGTCAATGAATCTTGGACGGACCGTGAAGGAAACAAACGCAACTCGACAAGGGTTGAAGGAAGAAGAATCGAAGCCCTGTCTCGCGGCCCCGGAAATGCTGGCGCTACCGGAGCCACCTCGGGCGCATCCCGTCAAGCCAACGGCGAATCGCGCTCACAGCCGACCCGACCCTCGAGCCCACCGGCCCGAGCGCAAGGTTCGGCAGGGTCCCGTGCGGGATTGGACATTGATCAAGGCTTAGAAGAATTCCCGCCAGAAGAGGATCTACCCTTCTGAAACACTCAACTGACCGGAGGTTCGCACTTGGTAGCTCGCGCTTCGCGCACCAAGATGCTCACCATAAAGAGCGAATCTTTTCCGATCACGCGAGCTTTTAAGGACTAACTATGAGTGCAGCACCCGCAAGAGGTGGAAGCCGCAACAACTCTGACCGCGACCGCGATAGTGGCGGCAGCAGCGGCGGAAACGACCGTGACCGCAAACCACGCGGCAAAGGCCCCAAACGCCCACGCAAACCAAAAGTGGACCCTTTCAAAACGGGCGAACTCGAGGTCACGGACTACCACGACGTCAAAATGCTCCGCCGATTCATCAGCGACACGGGCAAGATTTTGCCACGCCGCCGGACCGGTGTGAACGCCAAAAACCAACGTCGTCTCGCCCTCACGATCAAACGCGCCAGAATGCTCGCGCTGCTTCCCTTCACCGAGAAGCTCGTGCGCCGATAAGGAGGCTCGAAGATGAAAATAATCCTGCTCGAGCCTGTCGCCAATTTGGGTCAAACCGGCAACATTGTCGAAGTGAAACCCGGTTACGCCCGCAACTTCCTCGTGCCACGCGGCCTGGCCGCGCCAGCCACGGCACAAAACCTGAAATCACTCGAGGCGCAGATCCGATCCCGCGTCAAGAAACTCGAGGCTGTCAAGGCCGACGCGCAAAAACTGGCCGGTCAATTCGCCGAATTGGTCGTCGAGTTGAAAGCCAAAGCGGGCGAAGGCAAGATTTACGGTGCCATCACCGCGCAAGCCGTTGCGGACGCTGTTGAAACGCAAACCGGTCTGGCGATTGACAAGCGCAAGATTGAAATGGGCAAAGCCATCAAGGACCTCGGCGAGTACGAAGTCGTGTACAAACCGCACCCTGAAGTGCCAATCCCATTGAAAGTGCTGATCACCGCGCTTTAAGGAGAAAGAATTTGAAGCTCGAGCCCTGTGGGTTGCGGCTCGAGCTTTTTGGTTTGGAGCGCAGTGTCAGTTGTTTGAAGGACCGATGTAAATGGAATCGCTTGGGGATGGAATTTCATTGGGCCAGCCGAATTGAGAAAGAGCTTCCGATGCCAATGATCTGAATGAATCCCAAGCTGGATGCTTGAGAGAATCTTTTTCTAACCAAACCTCAAGATGTTGATCCCCACTGAATTCGATAATTTTTTGATCCAAACGTTTCAGAGCTTGAAGCTGACTGGATGATAAGTGCTCCTGATTCGGTAGAAGCGCAATGCGCATTGCTTCAGAAAACTCGAGAACCAATTCGTCCGCTACAAAGGCAAAGTCAGGAAAGAGAGATTTCTGAACGTCTTCCGCTTGTGCTATAGCTTGAAGAGTTCTGCGGAGTTCATGTAGCGTTTCAACCATTTCTAAACCTTCCTCGAGATGGCATTCAATCCCGCATTCCTGTCTGCACAGCAATCGCTTCGGTCACAATCTCAAGTGTGGTGTCTGAAACGCGACCAATAAACCGTTGTAGGCGTTGCTTGTCCACAGCGCGAAGCAATTGCGGTTGCGCTTTAGAATCCCGATCCAAGCTGCCGTCTTCTTGCGGAATGAAAACCTCGAAGTTGTAAACGCGATGCACGCTCGAGGTGAGTGGGCAGACGATGACGGTTCGGGCGTGTTTGTTCATCGCGTCGCTCGAGATCACTAGAGCAGGCCGGGTCATGGCGGCTTCGGAGCCGATGGCTGGGTCATGATCCACCCACCAGAGTTCGCCTCGTTTGACTTCAACCACGCAAGCCATCCGCGTTGGTGAAAGCCCACCAGTCGGCGTCTGCTTGTTGTTCAGGATCGGTTGCAGCCTCACGTGCGTCGCGCTCGAGTTCGGCCTGTCGCAGGGTTCGGATGGCTGCTTCGACAGCTTCGGAACGTGTTTTGAGTTGGTGCGTGGTGCGGTATTGCTCGAGGAATGCTGCGAGGTCTGATTCGACAGTGACATTAAGTGTGGACTTCATGGGATTGATTATGCCATAAATTCCAACATGGTTTCAGTCAATCCTCGCCCTGGGTGGTTCGGGCAGTTTCAGCACCAACCACACGCTGGGAATCAGCATGGCAATCGAGAACAGCATCGCCGGAATCGGTCCGGTGTAATCCGCAAGTTTCCCGACCGCCAAGAACAGCACGCCCGCCGTGCCCCACGAGAAGCCCATCATCATGGCGCTGGCGGTTGAAACGTTGTTCGGTGCGAATTCTTGGGCGGCAACCACCGCAACCGGAATTGTGGCATTGGCAATGCCGCCGACAACAAATGCGAGCGGATAAAACCACCAGTTCGTCGGGCTCGAGTAAACCAATGCCACGAACAGTGGGATCAGGCCAAGCACGCTCGAGCGCAAGACGCGGGTGCGACCCAAACGGTCT
>JANOWZ010000693.1:0-4470 GCA_031418155.1 Deinococcales bacterium | reverse complement strand
AAAGTCTCGAGCGCAATCGCTGGTGCACTCACAACGGGTCGGCGTGTTCGCGTGGTGTTTCAACCACACCGTTACGGTCGCACGGCTCGAGATTGGCCGCGTTACGTTGAAGCATTGATGCGGGCGCACGAGGTTTTGATCCTTGATATTTACGCGGCAGGGGAGATGCCTGTCCCCGGAATCCATGCGCGTTTGATCGAAGAGAAATTGCGCGAGGCCGGTCACGGCAGCGTCCTTTATGTTCCAGACCGCGAACAGGTGATCGAACATTTGTTGCGCACCGCCGAACCTCGAGACGTGATCGTGACGATGGGTGCGGGCGATGTCACCAGCCTCGGGCGCGAATTGCTCGAACGGGCGAAGGTGCTCGCATGACGGTTCTCGAGCCCATGATGGAGAAGGGAGCGTGTGCGGTGATGACCGAACCGGCAAAACGTCACGGGCCTCGTCAGGTGATGCTCTCCGCGTTCACCACGCTGGGCGTGGGCGGCCCAGCAGAACTCTGGGTCTGTCACAACTTCGATGAATTGAGCGAGGCGACACTCGAGCCGTACCGCGTGCTCGGTGGTGGCAGCAATTTGATCGTTGCCGATGAAGGCGTGACGGAGCGCGTGATTCGCCTCGCCGGGGATTTCTCCAAGGCTGACCTCGAGATTGAATCCGAACGCGACGGATTGATAATCACTGGTTGGGTCGGTGCGGCCAAAGGCATCCCACGCCTGCTCAGGCAACTCCAAGAACGCGGCCTGTCTGGGCTCGAGGGTTTGGTCGGTGTGCCCGCCGTGATCGGTGGTAGCGTGCGCATGAACGCGGGCACACGCTTCGGTTGGATGGACGCGGCGCTCGAGTGCGTAGAGGTTTTTGTCGATGGCGAAGCTCGGGTTTTTGATCCGTCCGAACTCGGTTTCGCGTACAGGCAATCGAAAATTCCGCACGGTAAATTGGGTGCAGGTATCGTTACCCGAGTCAAACTCAAACTCAAACACTTAAACCCTGAGGCCGTGCAGCACGAGATGGACAAGGCAGACGAGGCCCGAAAGGGTCAGCCGCACCAGCGTACCTTCGGTTGCGCCTGGAAAAATCCAATTGGAGAAAGCGCCGGTCGTTTGGTCGATCTCGCGGGCTTGAAAGGGGCTCGAGTTGGTGGTGCGATGATCTCGCTTGAGCACGGAAATTTCTTGGTGAATGCGGGCAAGGCCACCGCACACGACGTGCTCGCTTTACTCTCGCAAATTGAGTACACTGTGGGTGTCCCACTTGAACGCGAAGTTGAAATCTGGAATACGGAACCACTGAATTCCAGTTCGGCACCGGGCGCAACCGGTTCGCGTTCACTCGAGTCTAAAGCTCGAGTGCGGACCACTGAAGGAGGCATGGGGTGACTCGGGTTGTTGTGACTTTACTCGTGATGGGCGCGTTTTTTGCCGCGTCGTGGTTTGTGCTACCGGTCGAGCACGTCACAGTTCAAGGCAACAATCACCTGCCCGCCGCTTTGGTGGCTCGCTTGGCAAACGCGGATAAAGGCCAGCCGTGGTTGTGGATCAACCCGTCACGCTCGGCGGCGCTTGAGGCGCACCCGTGGGTTCGCAGCGCCATCATCACGCGCCGCTTTGCGAACAGTGTCGAAATCCAATTGAATGAGCGTGTTCCTGCCGCCACCATCATCAAGCGTGATGGCTCGAGGGTGGCGGTCGCACTCGATGGCACGCTTTTACCGAATGCGGTCCTTCCAACCGTGACGATTCGTGGTTGGGGTGGCAATGATGCCAATAATATGAAATCTGCGTTGCAAATTTTAAGTCTCCTTCAAAAAGAAGATGTAAAAGAAATCAGTTACACACCGCAAGGCTTTAGCATTTTGAAGGGAAACAGTGAAAAACCCGGTACAATCTTTACAGATTCCTATGCTTCCTTGCTTGTGCACGGCGGAAGTGTCACAATGACCGCAAGCCTGCGGGTCAATATCCACCCGTGGGGGGTGAGCATCCAGTGAAAGACGTTAATCGTGAAGCTTCTCGAATCGTAGTCGGCCTTGACATTGGCACGACCAAAATCACCACTGTCATCGGTGAAACCGGTCCTGATGGTGTGATCGACATCATCGGCGAGGGCACTGTACCCAGCGAGGGCCTTAAACGCGGCGTGGTCGTCAACCTCGAGCGAACCATCAACAGCATTCGCAACAGCATCGCCACCGCCGAGCGTGTCTCTGGCGTGCGTGTCCTGGATGCCTACGTCGGCGTGGCCGGTGGTCACATCAAAGCCCTCTCGAGCCACGGCCTGGCCGCGATCCGTCGCGGGCAGGAGATTGCCCGCAGCGATGTCGAACGCGCCATCGAAAATGCCAAAGCCGTGCCACTGGACCCAAACCTGGAAGTGATTCACGCGCTGCCGGGGGAGTACGTCGTTGATGGTCAAGGCGAAATCAAGAATCCGATTGGCATGCACGGCGTGCGGCTCGAGGTGGACGTGCACATCGTCACCGGAGCGCAAGGCCCGATGGCGAACCTGCGCCGTTGCGCCAGCGAGGCGGGCTTAACGGTCAACTCGCTCGCTTTGCAGGGCTTCGCCAGCGGTTTGGCGGTACTCGAGCCAGCCGAAGAGGACAGCACCACCATCCTGATCGACATGGGTGGCGGCACCACCGATGTCGCAGTTTTCAAAAAAGGCAACCTGGTTTTTTCCGCCGTGATTCCCTTGGGTGGCGATCACGTTACCGCCGACATCGCGCAAATCCTCAAGATCCCCACCGACGAGGCCGAGCGCGTCAAGAAGAAGTACGGCAGTGCCGTCCCAGAACTCGCCGATCAAGACTTGACCCTCGAGTTGACCAAATCTGGCATGGTCACGAGTGTCAGCCCGTTTGACCTTTCACGGATCATCAAGCCTCGTGTTGCCGAAATCTTCAACTTTGTGCGCAACGAAATCGACGCGAGTCTCGGCCCGGTCGAAATGATCTCGCAGAACGTCGTCCTGACTGGAGGCTCGAGCCTGATGCGCGGCATCGTCGAACTGGCCCGTGAACGCTTCAAACTGCCGGTGCGCGTTGGTAAACCACGCGGTCTGGCCGGACTGATTGAAGTTGTCTCGAGCCCGACACACGCCACTGCCGTCGGTTTGGTGCGTTACGGCCTGACCCAGCCGCTCAGCCGTGGTGCCACCGTGCAGGCTGCGGGTCAAGGTAACATGGGCGTTCGCATTGAACAGCAACAACCCGTCATGGTTGGCGCGAACGGTGCCAGCATGAACGGCAACCAGCAATCCGAAAACATTCACTTCGATGCCGACGACCTCGAGCACGAATCCGATGTCCGTGCCGCATCTTTGTGGGACCGCATCAAACTTGCGCTGAAAGATTTCTTTTGAGCAAACGCTCAAGGATTTTTCTGAGCAAAGCTCAAGGATTTCTTCTAAGCCCAAGCCTGACCCGTTTTACCTGCTGTTGAATCCCTAAATAACAACCGCGCATTGCGCGTGAGAGGTGGCAAAGCGTGCAAGCGAAGATACGAGTGATTGGCCTTGGCGGGGCAGGAAACAACGCCGTCAACCGCATGATTGAATCCGGCCTGCAAGGAGTCGAATTCATCGCGGCCAACACCGACGCGCAAGTGCTCGCCCGCAGCCACGCCGACATCCGCATTCAAATGGGTGACAAACTCACCCGAGGACTCGGGGCCGGAGCCAACCCAGAAATTGGTGAGAAAAGCGCCCAAGAGGACCGCGAAATGATCCGCGAATACCTCGAGGAATCCGACATGGTCTTCATCACAGCAGGCATGGGTGGCGGAACCGGAACCGGCAGTGCGCCTGTGGTCGCAGAGATCGCTCGAGAAATCGGATCCTTGACGATTGGCATCGTTACGCGCCCATTCCGATTTGAAGGTCCGAAACGCATTCGTGTCGCCGAAGATGGCATCCGCAAACTCGCCGAGCGTGTGGACGGCATGATTGTTGTCAACAATGATCGCTTGCTGCAAGCGGTAGACAAGAAAGTGCCGATTAAAGAAGCGTTCTTCATCGCGGATCGCGTCTTGTATTTTGGTGTCAAAGGTGTCTCGGATGTCATTAATGTTCCCGGTTTGATCAACGTCGATTTTGCCGATGTCAAATCGCACCTGACCGGCGCTGGCCCAATCCTGATGGGCATCGGTGCCGGACGCGGCGAGAAACTGGTTGAAGAGGCTGTCGCCCAAGCGATTAACTCGCCATTGCTCGAGCGCAGCATTGAAGGCGCACGCAAGATTCTGTTGAACATCACGTCATCAGAGAACAACCTGTCCTTGAACGAGGCGTACGAGATTGCCGACAAGATCACCGCCGCCACCGGCCTGGACGATGCCGATGTCATCTTCGGTATCACTTTCGACGAAGATGCTGGGGACGAAGTGCGCCTGACCGTGATCGCCAGCGGTTTCAACGAAACTCCAGGCGTGATCACCAGCATTCAGAACGCTGGACGTGGCAACATTC
>JANOWZ010000692.1:0-4226 GCA_031418155.1 Deinococcales bacterium | reverse complement strand
GCGGGCGATCCGTTGCCCAAAGAATCGGTCTCGTTGCTGAACGTGCTTGGTTTGATTGAAACGCAACAAGCGCCGAGTATTGTCATATCAAGTCGTCTTACTAATCGTGTATCCGAAGCGACCCAAGCCCGTCAGGTGCTGCCCTCAGGGTCAAGAAGGATACCGCCAGTTTTAAAGACGACTTGATATGACAATACTCGGCGCTTGTTGCGTTTCAATCAAACCAAGCACGTTCAGCAACGAGACCGATTCTTTGGGCAACGGATCGCCCGCGTCCAGTTCTTGTTCGAGCGCTTCCAGCAATTCACGCGCCTGTACTCGCTTTAAGTGGTAGCAACCCATCAGTCGCAACTCGAGTTCTGAACGGCTGAGCGCTACGTTGTCATGAACGAATTTCTTGACATCTTCCAAGCTATTCATCGTGTCCTCCTTGCTTCCTCAAGTGTCTTCAACGTGTCCTTCAGTGTGCATCCGAGCCGTTACCAGTCGGTTACGGACCAGTGTCCGAACCCTTGGATTGGGGTCAGTAGATCGAGCCTCGAGATGACATGAACATCAAAGATCTGTTATGTTTTTGACATGCTTCTGCTGGGTTCGCTCGAGCGCGTGTTCAACGATGCGAGCGCGGTTTGGACTGCACCATCGCTGACCTGTGGAAACTGTTCGTACCAGAGCCCGACCGCGCCAAACACCGACGGCACGCGCAGGCACACGACCTGATCGACTTCAGGCTCGAGCAACGCCAACGAATCTTGGGCGGCCACCGGAACGGCCATAATCACCTGTTTCACGCGGGCACGTTTGAGGCTTTGGATGGCGGCCCGCATGGTCGCACCGGTGGCCAGACCATCATCGACGAGCACAACGGTATGACCGGACAACTCAAGTGGTGCACCACCACCCCGGAAGGCACGAACTCGACGTTCAAGCTCCAGGCGTTCTCGAGAGGCGAGCCGTTCAAATTCCTCCTGATCGATTGCGGAGTCACGGATCACATCTTCGTTGCGCACGCAAGCGCCACCTTCGGCGATGGCTCCGAGCGCCAACTCCTTGTGCAACGGTGCACCGATCTTGCGAACGCACAAGACATCGAGCGGTAACTCGAGCGCACGCGCCACCTCAGCGGCGACCGGCACTCCGCCTCGCGGTAGGGCGAGCACAATGGTCGCTGGATTTCTCGCCAAAGCTGCAAGCCGACGGGCCAGGGCTAGACCGGCCTCTCGACGATCATGAAAGCGGTGCATGATTCACCTCGCAGCCCGGCCTGATGGCCCGCCGGAAAGACGTTCTGACGAATTTGGGATGCGAAAAATTGGGCTGCTTCAAAGGTCTCTCACCGCCCTTCCAGAATATTCAGCCTCAGCCTTCGCTGCTTGTGGTCCAGAACAGTGCCAGCGCGACGTTCAACACCGAGAGTCCAAAGGAGGTCAGGAAGCCGTTGTTTGAAAGACCACGGCGACGACTGGACTCGAGAATGCCGAGAATGGCGATCATCACCACCAACTTGGCCGCGAACTTGGCATGATGAACTTGTTGTTCGGTCATCTCGACCAATGCCAGCAGGATCATTCCTGTAATCAGTTGTACTCGAGAACCCCAGATCATGGTTGCCGATGCCTGCTTGATCGCTGCATTCCATTGCACGAACGCGCCGCCGATCAGGGCGGACAAGCCGAGCACGTGAATGAATACGAAAATGGTTTTGAGGATGTTCATGAATGCTCCTGTCGAGATGGGTTGCCTTACCAATGCCCTTGAATGATTGCTTGAGTGAAACGAACTGCACGAGAACGAACGCTAAAATGTAGGGTCAGTGGATGCGGGAATATGACGAGCGCCGAGTGCCAAATGTGTGCAGTCAAAAATGGTGTTGACACCAAAAGGTAGATCCGCCAGCGGTAGGTGCAATCCCAGAAAAACCGTTTCCCAAGCATTGGGACTCAAGTGACTGCTTGGCGTTCAAGCCGGAATGTCTCGAGCTTGCCAACGCCACTGGGCGAGCGCAAAACAGGCCGCACCGATCAGCAACCACAGCCCCACCGTTCCCCAAGGCACGCCGACGTTGACGGTTTGTTCGGGTTGGTACGAGCCCCAGATGCTCAGGTTGCCCAGCCAGCTTGCGCCGTTCACCACGTCCGCGAGGATCGAGAGCATGTACTGCAATCCGAACAACCCAAAGACCAGGCCCGTCACCAGGCTGCGGTCTCGGGCGAAGGCCGCCACCGCGTAGGCCACACCGAGCCAGAGCACACCGAACGCCAAGCTCAGTGGCACGAAACGCCACCATTGGGCGGAGGCGAACACAGTCAGCGCAACAAAGGTCACGAGCACGATCAGCACCAATCCGATCAATCCCGTGATGAATCGACTCAAGAACCATTGCAGCCTCGAGACGGGCAGGGACAACTCGAAATGAATTGTGCCGCGTTCGATCATGCCACTGATCGCGCCCGCACTGCCCGCTGCGAACGCGATCACCACCAACGGCCAGATCAGGCTCAGGGATCGTGCCGAAATATACCCGACGGGGCTGGTGAAACTCGAGAGGTTGATCTTGAAGGCATCCAGCATCGCGGGTGGTAAATCCTTGACGATGCTTTGAATTGCGGCTGCACTCTGTCCCTGAATGGTGCTTAAGCCGAGACCACCGACGGCGACCGCGAAGAACGAAGCGATCAGATACCAGATCAGGCCAATCCGTCCGCTGCGCAATGTGTGTACCAGTACGGTCGCGTTCATCGTCTCGCCTCTTGATGGTTGTGCTCGAGCAACCTCTCCAGTCCAACGCCTCCGAACTCTGCGCGTTCCACACCGAACGGCACGAGCTTCGGCAGGGCCTCCTCGAGAAGATGTTCACCTTCGAGAATGGCGTGCGTTGATCCAATCAGTTGTGGCTTCCACGGCTCGAGACTGCGAGCATCGATGGGTTTCCGCGTCCAGACGCTCAACGTGTGCGTGCCGCCGGTCAGGGCCGCGACGGTGCCGGTTTGCAAAACGCGGCCGTGATCAATCACGGCGATGCGATCGCAGAGCGTTTGGACTTCTGTGAGGCTGTGGCTCGAGAACAAAACGGTTGCGCCAGCACGGGCGCGTTCGCGCAAGACGGACAGGAGTTTTTCTTGGGCAATCGGGTCGAGGCCCGAGGTCGGTTCGTCCAAGACCAGCAGTTCGGCATCGCTGGCCAGCAGGCGCAAGAGCGCGATTTTCTGGCGGTTGCCTTTTGAGAGCGTCTGCATCGGCTGATGGATTGGCACTTCCCAATCGCCCGCCAGGGTCGTCAAGTTCGAGCCTTCGAAACCTGCGGCACTCGCCTGATACTCGAGCCATTCGCGGCCCGAGAGCCCATCTGGGAGGCGCACATCTCCGGGCAACCAAGCGGTTCGTGCGTGCAGTGGTGTGGCATCTGCCCACGGATCAAGCCCAAGCACGCTCAGCCTGCCGCCAGATGCCCGGATAAAGCCCATCACCAGCGAGAGCGCCGTCGTTTTGCCCGCACCATTCACGCCGACCAAACCGAAGACTTCGCCGCGTGCCACCTTAAGATCGAGTCCAGCGAGCGCCTGTCTCGGGCCGTAAGTTTTTGTGACCGCCGCAAAATGGATTGCCGCCTGCGTCATCGCGTCACCTTCGTGTCCCACCATACTGCGCTCGCGGCTCGAGGTGTAGCCCAACATCGGGATGTAGCCGCGGATTGGCAATGGAGTCGAAGGATGGAAAGTGCAAAGTTGAAAGTGGAAAGAAAGGCTCGAGTCTCACGCGCTTTCCCCTTTCGCCCTTTCGTTTGGAATAAATGCCCAAGCTTTGATGGTCATCGTGTGCTCCTTTTGAAAAGTCCTCGAGCGACCTGCGTGGTCTGTGCCATTCCCGATTCGCATTCAGCGTCCGGGATCAACACTGACCCGACCGATGCCACCTTTAACCTCGAGTTCGACGCGGTTGCTGGCGCTCGAAAATCCGGGCGAGGTGTACGTCTCACCGTCACGTTGGTAATTGCCGTTGACCGTGACCGCACCGATGCCGCTCGAGGCGCGAATCCGGGCGTCCATGCCGGTGGGAATGCGAATGTTGGTCTCGCCGATACCGCTGTCCACTTGGGCGCGAACCGCGCCTGTGCTTGGCAAAACCAGTGAGGTCCGACCAATGCCGGTGTTCAAGGTCAAGTCCGTGACCTTCAAATCGGCCAAATCAATCCTCGATTCACCGACACCGGTGTTGAGGCGCAAGAC
>JANOWZ010000691.1:0-5442 GCA_031418155.1 Deinococcales bacterium | reverse complement strand
GCGCCGGGATTGCTGCCGCTTCAACGTGGCGGCGTGATCGGCGCGTATGCGGCGGCGATCCGAGACATTGGTCATCACAGGAACGTGCCCGTGGCCGATGTCTACGCCGCTTGGGAACGGGCCGCAGCCAACGGCACGAACACCGATGAGTGGCTGGCAAACGGCCTGAATCACCCGACCGGTACGGCCCATTCGATCCCAGCCAGATTGCTCGCCAACCTGATCATCGAATCAGCACCGAAGGAGAACTAAACGATGCCCAAGAATGTGTGGAACGAAGCCGACGCCCCAAAATCTGATGGTCTAGAAAGCCTGATGTATCGCTCGAGACTGCTCGGCTCTGACCGAAGACTGGTCAATATTTTCGGTGGCAACACCAGCACGAAATCTTTCGAGAAAGACCATCTGGGCCGGGAGGTCACGGTGCTCTGGGTCAAGGGTTCCGGCTCGGACATCGCCAGCATCGGTGAGCGCGGCTTCGCCGGATTGAAACTCGAGGAAGTCTTACCGTTGTTTGATCGCTCGAGCATGACCGACGAGGAGATGACCGGTTACTTGGATCGCACCGCCTTCGAGGTGGGTCGTCCACGCCAGAGCATCGAGACTTTGCTGCACGCCTTCGTTCCGGCAAAGCACGTCGATCACACGCACCCGGACGCGATCATCAGCATCGCCTGCTCGGGCAACGGGCAGGAAATTATGACGGAAATTTATGGCGAACGGGCCGCCTGGGTCGAATACATCCGCCAACGAGATCACCGAAGAAACCGCCCGCATCGCCCAAGCCGCATTCCCCAAAGGCCACCGCTGTCGTGCATGGCGGGCATGATAACAACGTTTTGGCGTGACCTGGGTGCTTTTGCTCGTGTCACAGCGCGGGATTTGCGCTTTGATGGCTGGTGATTGCTCGAGGTTCGTCCGATGTTCATAGGTTTCTATTTTTATAGATACCTGTTATTCTAAATCATGCCTGTTCGGACTTTGGCGTTCACCACAGCACCGGGACCAACGCGCTTTGGGTGATGGCATCATCCGTCGTTACCAGCGTCATCGTTTCGAGTTGCGCTTGCGCGACCAGCAGGCGGTCGAACGGATCGCGGTGCGTCCAGGTCAGACCTCCGGCTTGAATGCCGTGCTCGCTCGAGATCAGCAGTTCGAGGATTCGGGCTTTGGCGAGGCTGGCGTGGTACACCGGCAGGATCAGCGTGGCTTCGGGCAGTTTCCCAAGGTGGTATTTGATCGAGAGTTCCCAGGCGCTCGCACTCGAGGCGAACACGTCGTTGCGTGGGTCGGCAATGGTGCGGTGTGCGGCTGGCGAGAGTTGGCTGGTGTTGCTCAGCGCCCAGATCAGCGTGTGCGTGTCCAGCAGCAGCTTCACTGCCAGTGCTCGAGTTCGTCTGGGCTCAGTGGGGCTAGGAGTGCCTGGGTGCTCTCCTTGCTGAGTTTGACTTCAAGGAATCCGAGTTGGCGTGGTGCGAGGTCCGGCTCGAGTGGGACGAGGCGGGCGTAGGCTTTGCCGTTTTTGGCCAGGATGATTTCTTCGCCGCGATGGGCGCGTTCGATCAGTTTTGAAAGCTGGGTTTTGGCGGCGTGAATGTTGACCAATTCCGACATGGACTAAGTTTATCACAAGTGGACTAACCTATGTTGAGCGTGAATCCGTTTGATCGGCTCGAGCCCTCCCTGAAACCCACCACAAGCGCGAATGTTGAGAGGCGACCACGCGCCGACATCTGTCAACGTTTACGCGAGGCGCTGCAAAGACCGATGTGTATGATGTCCGTCAGTCCACACTTGAATTCACCCGCCAATGATTGACAACAGCAACACCCCGTTGGTGCATTGCAGGTCAACGCAGCGCTTCAATTCTGGGAGGTTGAATATGAAATATGTCGTCCGTGCCGTGCCACTTCTTCAACCCGTCGAAGAAATCCAGGCGGTGTTCGCCACCCAATTGGGCGAACGGCGAACCGAAACCGATGCGTTTTACGGCGGGAACGGTGTTGTTCACGAGTCGGTTCACCTGCAAGAACTACCGACCGGCCCAATGTTGATCATCGTGACGGTCATCGAAGACCGTTCTGAGGTCAGTGCCCGGTTTCGTGTGGCCACCGACGATTATTCGGCATGGCTTAAATCGCAAGTGCTTTTGCACACGGGTGTGGATGCGAACGTGACACCCACTGGCCCTCAGACGACTGAACTCTTCTGCTGGGAACCGTCCTGACCGAACGTTGTGCAATGGCGTTGATCTCGAGAGAATCCAGACCTGAACGACTTTTCTCGAGTATTTATAGAAGTACAGATTTCTATAAACAGGCTGCTGACGACCTCTTTACTCTTTGCGCTTGACGAAGAGTAAAGAGTAAGATATTGTTTCCTTACTTAAAGGAGTATAAGTAAGATGCGAAACATTGCCACCGTCACCAGCAAAGGCCAGATCACCGTCCCGCTCGAGGTCAGGAACCGTTTGGGCCTCAAAGAAGGGGATCGCCTCGAGTTCATCACCGAGGCTGGTCAGACCGTCATCCGACCCGCCCGCAGCGAAGACAACCCGTTTGCCGCGTATGCCGGGATTCTCGGCACGTTTCCCGGTGGTCTCGAGGAGATCAACGCCTGGGTGCGTGACATGCGCGACGAGGATGACACGCCCGAGCCTGTGGCGGTCCAACCCGCGAAACCGGGACGAAAGTGAAGACGGCAGTCGATACGAACGTCTTCTTTGCCCTGTGGTCCGGTGAACCCAACGCCGCGCAGATGACGGCGTTGCTCGGGCAATCCCGTAACCTTGGCGCTGTGGTCGTGTGTGGTGCGGTGTACGCCGAACTGCTGGCGCACCCGAAGGCCACGCAGGGTTTCGTCGATGCGTTCCTGGCGAATACGGGCGTGACCGTGGAATTCACGATTGACGAGGCGATTTGGCGCGATGCGGCTCGAGGGTTCGTGGATTACGCACAGCGGCGGCGAGCTTCAAGTGGGACTCAGGCGAAGCGGTTGCTGGTGGATTTCGTGGTCGGGGCGCACGCCAGCCTGAACGCGGATCGGTTGCTCAGCCTGGACCCGTTGCGGTTTGCACAGGATTTTCCAAGCTTGACCGTACTGCCATAACCTCGAGACAACTGTGTGGGACAGGTTTTTTCGAGGGTATCTAGAATTCTAGATTTCTAGCAGGTAGGGGGAAACCCGAGAATTGTCTGATGTGCTTGATGTGTCGAGTTCTTCAAGCTTCTTGCGAATCGTTTGGATCAATTCCATGTCAGGCTCGAGGTTCGCTACGGCGCGGTGGTAAACGTGCTGGTTGCCGATTTGAAAAAACTCATCGAACTCGCGGTGTAATAACGGAATCGGTTCAGCGTACCGGGATCAGTGATCCCATCGGGGGTGTAGCCAGCGGTTTGGTACGACTCCATGTCCCAACTGTAGGCGGTAGCGCCGGTCAAAGGCACGCCGAGGGATGAATAATCGGGAAAGGCGAGGGTGCTCGAGTCTCCCGGCAGGTAAAAGGTGTAGGTGTTGCCCGCCCCGGTTAGTCGTATCAGATATAGGGTGGTTCCAGCGACGCTGGCCCTGGATAGGCTGGGGGTCTTGCTGACTCCGGTGGCCCCGTTGTCCGGCACGGCGTTCTGAAGCACAGCACTGGTCGGCAGGTTGATCGGGGTGGTTCCGAAATCACCCGGCTTAATTCCGGCCACGGCGGGCACAATGATTTGTGCAAAACCCCCTTCGGCATCCTTGCCCTCTGCCCCAAGGCTGGCCCCCTCGCTGGGATAGCTGGTCGAGGCTGTATTGACCAGTCGAATCTTGCCGTTAATCAGGAAGATCGCTCCGCCCGCCCTGTAGGTCCAGTAGTACGTGTCAGTACCGACCGCATAGGCTCCGGGGTTGAAGTCCAGGATGGTTTGGCTGGTGGTGAGTGGGGTATCCAGGGTGATATCCTGACCGGTCAAGGTTCCGCCCGAGGTGAGGCTCACCCCGCTCCTCTTACCAAGTCGGAATTCACTGGGCGTGACCGGGGCGCTGGTAACTCTGTATTGCAAAGCCAGCAAGTCGGTGGTCAGGGTGGGGCTGCCCCACCAGCCGAGTGGACCCTGAAACGCCCCTGTGCTCCTATCGAAGTTCAGGAACGCAATCGTGTTCCCGGTGGCCGCGAGGACGACATTGTTATCGCTTTCCAACGGGAGCGTACCGCCACTGACCTTACCCGAAACCGTTTTGCCAAAGCCCGAGCTGACGAATACCGGTGCGATTTGCGGGTTGCTGCGGGTTAGTCCCCGGTATTCGCTGATAAACCCGCCGGACCGCACCGTGAGGGTGTAGGGCGGAATCACCCCGGCATAGCTGAAGGTTCCGTCCGCGCTCGAGGTGAGCGGCTTGCCTTCGTTCAGCAGCACGTTGGCCCCCGCGACGGGTTTGCCTGCGCTGTTGAGTACCGTTCCGGTCACCGTAATCGACCCTACTGGGATGGGGGTGTTCCCGCTGCCCTCGCCACAGGCTGAGAGCAGCATCGTTGCCAATACACCAAGCCCGGTCAGACGTGCCATCCCATTCCTCCTCGAGACTTCCCGGCCCACTGCGATTTCGATTTTTTCCTGAACTCCAGCATAACTCGGATGGTGATTTGAGGTGCCCTTCGAGGTTCCAATTGTTATGTTGTCTGTGGTGCGTTCTGAGGAAATCCATGCCCTGCACGGTGTTTTCTGATGTTGTCTAGATTTCTAAGCTTCTGTGTTTCTATTTTTGTGATGGTCCTGATGTTGTAGCGCGTGGCCGCGATCCTGAACCACCGGCAGTGTGCCGTACCGTGCAATCCAGGTGTCAATCGCGGCGTACCCGGTTTGTGTGGCGTGCAGCAACTCGAGGATGATCGTGTACTTCTCGGGGCTGATGTGCTCCTCGAGTTCTTGCAGCGTGACTTCTTGGTAGCCCATCGCCAGTTGCCACCAGAAGCGCATCAGCTACCGGCATTCGTTTTGATCGAGGTCATCGGCAAGGCGTGACCTGACCACTTCCCGAACGGCTTGTTGTTCGCGGTGGCTGAACCGCTCGTGCAGGTGTTTGAGGTCTTCATTCGTCATGCCTTCAGGGTAGGGGAGGGCTCGAGGGTTGGTCTTGAGCCTTGTGGCGTAAGCCAGTGGGTCACGGGGTCTATCGGGCTTAAATGTTGTCGGGCATTTCGTTTTTGCAGTTCTCGAGCACTCGAGATCAGTGTTCAGGAAATCAATGTTGGGTTTTCCCGCGAAGCGGACGCGGCAGTTCGTTCGTCTCGGGCCAAGGCATGGACTGAAAGCGTGCTCTTGATTGTGGGTCATGACTACCGGTCGTGCGAAAAGTGCCACCCTCAAGCAAACCAACCCGTGCTCAACAATCTCAATCCTCCCAGATCGACTCGAGCACTTCCACCGCATTCGGATCACGCAACGGCCTGAGATCCCCACCCGCCGC
>JANOWZ010000690.1:0-2876 GCA_031418155.1 Deinococcales bacterium | reverse complement strand
AGTACAACGGAATGATGATCACCAAACTCCAGGTGATCAACGCGAGATATGAAAGCGTGGTCTTGATCGGTGAGCGTTGAGAAATCATGATACGCCTCGAGAAAAGTCAGGTGAAAGGTGAAAGCGCGAACAGCCCGCAAGGTGCTGTCTTGTGAGCAAGAAGGAAAAAGGTGAAGGAGAAATCTTGCCTCGCTCGAGCACTTGGCCCTTACTTTGACCTTTAACCTTTGGGCTTTGAGCTTGGTTTTTCATCCCGCCACCTCGAGTGCTTTGCGTCTGATCGTGTTGCTGTAAACCGTGCCGATGATCGAGACGACGATCACGAGCAGGAAGGCGATGGCTGCGGTTTGTCCGAGTTGAAAGTTGCGCCAGGTGTAGTAGGCAAACAGCGTTAGGCTTTCGGTGGCAATGCCTGGACCGCCACCGGTGAGGACCACCGGCATGTCCACAATCTTGAAGGACTCAACAATCCGAATCAACACCACACCGGAACTGACGGGCAGAAGCATTGGGAAGGTGATCTTCCAGAACATGTCCCAAGGGGTCGCACCATCAACTCGAGCGGCCTCGTAAGGTTCGTGCGGCAGGGCCTCGAGTCCGGAGAGAAGGACGATGATCACGAATGGTGTCCATTGCCAGGTATCACCGATGATCACCAATAATTTCGAGAGGTTGCCATCGCCGAACCACGGCAGTTCCGCAACACCAATCGCTTTCATCAGTGGCGCGAGTGGACCAATCTGGAAATTCAGCATCATCTTCATGATGTACGCCACGGCGACCGGTGTGATCATCATCGGGATCAGGAACAGCACGCGAAAGAAGCGTTGGCCGAACAATTTTTGCGTCAGCAGCATCGCCAGTCCAAGCCCGAGCACGTATTGCAACAGCACGCCAGCGAACACAAAAATCAGGGTGTTACCCAGTGTGCCCCAGAAACGAACGTTGGTCAGCAGATCGGTGAAATTCGCCAGTCCAACCCATTGCAGGTGCAGGCCGTTGTTATCAAAATTGAATCGCGTCAAGGCCAGGATCAAGCTCGAGACGAGTGGAAAGATACTCATCACAAAGACCATCAGCAGGGCGGGCATCAGGAAGGCGATTCGGGCTTGACGGTCGCCGATGTTCATTTGCGATTGCTTTTTGGGTTTGCTGCTGACGGCTTGGCTCATGCGTGTTTCCTCTGGCTCGAGAGTGTTGTGGAACTCAAAATAATTTCTGATGTTTTAGGAAGTGAAAAGTAAAAAGTGGAAAGTTCAAAGTGAGGTTTTCTTTTCACCTTTCACTTTCCACTTTAAACCCGAGGGTAAGAGCATCTCCCACCCTCGAGCATGTCGTACTGATCGAAATTACTGCAATGACTTGAGTTTGAGCGAGGCGCGGTAGATGTTCAGTTGCTTGGCGCGGCCCAATTCGTTGCTGATCTTGTCCCATTCGGCTGCGATGCCGTCGAGGGCTTCTTTTGCGCTCTTCTGGCCGGAGAGGGCCTCGGAAACGCCGACATCCATTGCGTCTTGGTAGCGTGCGGTTCCTGGCAGGCGGTAATCAAGCACCAGGTTCTTGTTGGCAAGGCTGGCTTTGATCGCCTTCAGGTACAGGTCGGCATCGGTCTTGTCCATGCCGCCTTTGACGTAAAGGTCGCTGCTGGCGAAGTGGCTGGTGCGGTACGGGTTGAAGCCGGTTCCGCCATTGGTCACGTCTTCGTTGCTGTTCTCTGGCTTGCTCATGAAGGCCAGGTAATCGAAGGCAACTTCTTTGTTCTTGGATTTCGCGTTGACCGCGCCGGACCATCCACCGAAGGCGGCGTATGGCGCGTAGTTGACGCTGGCTTTTGTGACCCACTTCTTGGCATCACGGTCCCAGATTTCGTTGCTGCCTGGAAGAATCGTGCTGCCGAGTTTGCCTTTGACGCAAGAATCTTTGTCGCCGGAGAGCGAACCGATATCGCCCCAGTCAATCGCCAGTGCCGCATCGCAGGACTTGGTGAAGCCGCCACGAACCTCGCCGGTTCCGAAGTTCAGGATGTTGGGCGACATGAACTTTTGCATGTCTTTCCATTCGGTCAAGGCACGCACGAAACCTTCGGCGTTGATCAATGGGTTCATGTTGTTGACATCAAAGAAGATGCCTTGCGCGGTGCCTTTGTACTGCATGTAGGCGGCGGCTCGAGAGGCCAGCAGCCAGAACGATTGCTGGGCGCGTTTTTGTGCCTCGATGGCACCGTTGATCTTCTTGCCGCCAACGTCCATGCCGTTGAAGAATTCCGCCATGTCGCGGTAATCCTTCCAGGTACGTGGGGCGCGAAGATCATAGTTGTACTTGGCTTTGAAGGCGGTTTTGTTGGCTTTGTTGGCCCACAGGTCGCGGCGGTAATAAACCATTTGGAAGTCGCCGTCCAAAGGAATCGTGTACGTCTTGCCCGCGTATTGCGCCGAAAACTCGCGGAAGAATGGTGCAACTTCGTTCCACTTCAATTCTGGACTCTTGGCGATGTAGCTGTCGAGTGGTTCGAGGTAGTTGCCGAGTGCGAAATCGCCCAACCATTGCGGGTCAAACACACCGCCGTCGAAGCTGTTCGTGCCGGAGGTGAAATCCGTGAACATGCGTGGGAACAGATCGCCGAAGGTCGTCAAAACAATGTTGACTTTCGCGCCGGTTTCCTTCTCGAATTCTGGTGCGTGGCGGCGCAGTGGTTCACCGATTTGTGGCCCGTCGAAGGTCACGAAGGTGATCGATTTGCCTGCGTACTTTTGCGTTTGTCCGTCTGCGGTTCCGAGCGCGAGCCCGATGGCTGCAAGACCCAACGCCCCCATTGCTAGCTTGTTCATAAACCCTCCTTGAAACTTGCCGAGCGGGTTGAACCCGCGAAAGGCCGA
>JANOWZ010000689.1:0-9571 GCA_031418155.1 Deinococcales bacterium | reverse complement strand
CTCGATGGGGTTGGCCCGCAGCCGGATCACCGGGGGAACGTTGCCCAGGGCCCGCCGCACCGCCGCCGCCGCATTGACCACCCGACCCACGACACCGTCACCGTTGTTGCCGTGCGCCGTCTCGAGCAGAACCTGTTCAACATCATTGGCGTTCAGGCCAGGGTTCGCGGCCCAGACCAATGCCGCCACACCAGCGACGAAGGGACTGGCGACGCTGGTGCCGTTGACCAAGCGCATCTTGCCGCTGGCGATGTTGTTTTCGGGAGCCCAGACCGTTCCAGGACCGTAGATGTCCACCTTGCCCCGGTAGTTTGAAAATCCGGCCCGGACGCGGCTGTTGCGGGCGATCCCGCCGACACAGAGGACATTGTTGAGTTCGCAAGGAAAAATGCTGCGTTTGGCCCAACAGACGATAAAGCAATCTTCGTCAGAGAGGTCGAGGTTGTCGTTGCCCGCCGCCGCCACGATCAAAATGCCAGCGTCGCGGATGGTCGACGTGAAAATATTCAGCGGCACAGAGGCTGCCGATGCCGCCACAGCCGGAAAGTTTCCACCAAAACTCATGTTGACCACCCGAGGACGGGTCGTGGGAAAATTGGTCAAGGCCGCGACCTGGAACATCGCCGACCAGGCATCGTACTGGCCATGCACCAAAATTCGTTGCGCCACCGGACCAGCCACGCCAGCCACCCCGAAGCCGTTGTCGGGCAAACCAAACGCGGTCAATGAGGTGCCCGTCCCATGCCAGGGGCAAGCCGAGCCACCAGTGCAGTTTGCCGGGTTCATGACGTTCCAACCCCCAAGGTTAACCGTGTTGGGCAGGTCCACATTTTGTTGGAAGCCGCCATCGAGGATGGCGACGGGGACTTTGTTGCCCAACCTGCCCGCCAAGGACAACGCCGCCCAAGCCTTGGTCACACCGATGTCTTGTGGACCACCTTCACGCATGTAAGGCCAGGTGGCGGCATCGGCTGAATAGGTCATGCCGTTTGCGGCATCATTGTCGCCATTGGCGGATTCAGTGACCGTGCCATATTCAATTCCACTGGGTTGCAAGACCCAATTCGGGGTCAACAGCGCACCAGCCAGTGCCTCTTGGGTTTGCACCGCCAGCAACTCGAGCCCTGTCTGGCTGCCCACTTTCAAATCCGAACGCACGTTGGGGGAAAGTGCCTTGAACTCCTGGGCCAGTTTGCTGGTGTCGGCTTTGCTGGCATCCACACGAATCAGGTACAGCGCTTTGGCCCCGGCAACGCCCAGCGAGGCGGGGTCCAGGGAATCGAGAATCTTGCCCTGCCAACGGGCGAGCAATGTGTCCAAATCGGCCCGTCTTTCGGTCATGACGATCAGTTCGTTTTGCACGAAATCCACTTGGCTGCCGTTCTGGTCGCTCATGGTTGTGACTGCACGGGCGGGGCCGCCGTTAATGCCCTCGAGTTGGCTGACGAAGGGTTTAACACTGGCATCCACCACCACGGTGGAGATGGGAATGTTCACCGGTTGGCTCGGGGTACATGCGGCCAACGATGCCAACAGAAACAGCCTGCCGATCCAAAAAACAAGTCTCATGAATTCCTCCTGGAAAAAACAGTTGAGGCGAACAGGTTAGACCACCGCTGTGCAGTCCGCTCGGGGATGGCGTGGGTTGCGCTTTGAGTTGCCTCAAGCGTACCTGAAGAACCCTCAACGCTCAGACCCTGCTCGGGTCGTTGCGAGCGTGGCGAACTCGAGGCCACAGGTTGCGCAAAAGCACGTGTACGGGCTGGTGATCGCCGTAGCGCACAACGGGCAGCCCTCGAGCATCCAGGTGCCATCGTTGATGCAGTAACGCTCGCTGGATGTGGCGGGTACTGCACGGGTACAACACGGACACAGCCGATATCGAAGTGTTTCTCGGCCTTCCAAATCGATCTCGAAGCCTTCCACCGTTTTCGAGCCCCCTTTCGTTTCACAGCTTGAATCGCTTCTGGTCAGATGCTGGTTGGCTTTGCAGCGGTTTTTGCACCATGTTCTTGAAGCCAGCGTGCCTGAATCTGAGGGCTGAAGCTTGGATTCACCATTGGCCGCCAATCTTGAGCCCCTTTCTCGTTCAGGTTAGGTGGCGATGGGTCAGATCGAACTCGGAAAATCAGGCTGTTACGCCGATGGGTGCCTCCAGTGCAGCGCCACCTTGATCACCACGCATCACTTCGTATGCTCCGAAATCCGTTGGCGCTGCACTGGACACCGCTTCCGTCATGTTCTACATGCATCGTGTGATACACGTGGGACATGATGCATGACGGTCGGGTGATTTTGAGAAATTCAAAATCACCGTGGGTTTGCACTAGAGTTGCACTGTGCTGCCTGTTGCGACGCTGATGTTCTTCGAACCACTGGGTGTGGGGCCAACAATCGGGAGACCTGTGGCGTAACGCCCACTGGCATCGGCCCCTTGCTGATTCGGTTCCCAGGTGTTTCCAGAGGCGTTCACGATCACCTTTCCGGTGACATCCAGGCCAATACCATTGCCTTTGAACGTGTTCTTGCCCAAATCAACGGCGGTGCCCAAATCCGCTTGACCGGTGGTGGTGCTGAAAAACACTGAAACTCCAACCGAACCGTTGTCGTTGACCAGGGTGTTTCGCATCTTCAGGCTACCTGGACCGGCTTGGTTGTGAAACGCGATGCCATACAGTTTATTGCCCCTGATTTCGGCATTCGCCAGCTCAAGCTGGCCCGTGTCGAACCGCACGCCAATTTCCTGATTACCGTTGATTTTGGTGCCATCCACGACGACAGTCGCGCTCGCACCACCGATGTACATCCCGTAGGTCATGCCGGCGCTGATCTCGCCACCTTTGATTGTCACGCTGCTGTTTTCGGTGACGTAAACGCCATCGTCATTGTTCAGAAAAAGCGAGGTGTCTTCCAGGTCAAGCCGGGACGAACCCGCCGTCTCGATCACGGCTCCACTGCCGCGTGTCACACCGTTTCCCGTGAACCGGCTGGATTTAATGGTCACGCTCGAGGTTTCCGTCAGGCGAACCGTCCAGCGGGCAAGATTGTTTTTCACGGTCACGTTGGTCAAGGTTAAGGCACTCAATTCGCCGGTAGAAAACCCGCCAACCAGCCCGCCCGCATCGAAGGGTTTACCCGAGCCTTTCATGCCGCTGACCACGCCGCCCGTCATGGCGAGTTTGGCATTCCCGGTCAGCCTGACCGCAATCTCTCCATCCTTCAGGCTCGAGTTGCCATCAAGGGTCGCCTGGGCCGTTGCCGAGAGGTTCAAGCCTGCCGTATTGCCCGAGAGCGCCAGGTTGCTGAACGCCTGCGTTCCGGTCGTGGCCGTGATCGCCGTGCCGAATCCCTGAAGGTCAAGCCCCACCACGCTTCCGCTTCCGGCAAAGATCAGACCGTCCTGACTCGCTTTGCCCAGCAGCAGAATGTCTCGCGGGTTGTCGGCCAACAGACTCACACCGTCGGGAACGGTTTCGGGGAACGCCTCGCCGTTGGTCACGTCATACGTGCCATGCTCGAGTCTCACGGTCTGGCCTTTTTGAACCAACGCGAGCGCCTTGCGCAGCGTTTTGAGTGGCGCGGCGGACGTGCCGGGATTGCTGTCAGAACCAGTGGTGGCGCTGGCATAGAGTTGCGCCGTCGTTCCTGGCGAACTTGGGGTGGTGGGGCAGGCGGTCAGGAGGTAGATCAGCCCGAGGATCATCCATCGCTGTTTCATGTGTTTCTCCTTGTCGCTGCGAAACCTCGAGCCTTTGCGTGGTTACAGTTTGAGGCAAAGCAGCGGTTTGCCGTCCGTCACGTTGATGCGGTAGTTCAGTCCAGGCAGGGGTTTGCTGCTGCTGCACACGGGCGGGTCGCTGTTCTTGAACCGCCCAGTGCTGTCGCTGCCTTGAATGTTCGCCTCCCACTCGTTGCCTGCCGCATAGATGGTCCGGTTGCCGCTCAGGTCGGTGTTGTCCACCCAGATCCCGTGGGAGGTGCTGCCCTTGAAGGCATTTGCGCCCGCGTCTATCGTATCGGATTGCCCAAGGTCGATCTCGAGGAAATCACCCTTGGCATAGACTGCCGCTTGGTTGTTGAGGAACTGGCTGCTTCGCACCTTGAGCTTGTTGCCGTTGCCGTAACTGGCGATGCCATAGAAGCTGTTCGGGCCGAATTTCACGCCCGTGATCACAGCGGACACAGCAACGTTCATGTACAGACCGTAACCAGTATTTTTCTCCTCGAGATTGCTGATCGTCAGGTCCGCATGGTCGCTGTTGATGCTGGACTGAGCGGGACCGGTGATGCTGCCACCCTGCACCACCAGCCTCGAGCGGAAGCTGCCGTCTTTCTGGCCGGTCACGATGATCGCGTCATGGTGCGGCCCTTCGAAGACGCAATCCTTGACCAGCATCTCGCTGTTGCTGGAATGCCAGATCCCGATCTGTTGCCCTCCAAGGCCCAAGCTCTGGAGCCGCAGGCCCAATAAGGTCACATCGCCGGTTCCAGCCGTGGCGGTTGCTGTGGCGGTCCTGAAGCCCTTGAACGTCAGGTACTGCACCGATGCGGCCCCGAGAAACTCGAAACCGTCCTGGCTCGAGTTGCCCTGCAGGACCACGCCGCTCGAATTTGCTTTGATCGTGACTCCGTTCGGCACGCTGTAGTTGAAGGTCTCGCCGCTGGCCGCATCGTAAATTCCGGCCAATAGGTTGATGGTCTGGCCGCTGCTGACCAAAGTCAGTGCCTTCTTGATTGTTTTAAAGGGTTTGTCAATGCTGCCTGGGTTGCTGTCGGAACCTGTGGTCGAACTGACGTTGAGTTGTGTGATCGTTTCCACCGGTGGATTCGCGGTGGTTGGGCAGGCGGTGAGCACGCAGACCAGCCCGAGGATCAGTAGTCGCTGTTTCATGTGATTCTCCGTTCTCCGCTCAGACAGGGCTTCAGGTGCGTTTTTAGAACTGAATGGATGCGCCACTCGAGCAGTAGGAGTTGTACAGCGTCAGTGTTGGATAACTACCAGCGCAGGTGAGGAGCTGGCTCGGGTAATGGCCTGCCGCATTGGTTCCTTGTAGGTTTGGGTTCCAGGTGTTGCCGACCGCCTGGACCGTGCCGGTTCCTTGCCAGCCCCCACTGATGTTGGCCCCGAAACTGTTTGAGTAATTCCGATTGTCGGTGATGGTGTTGCCGCCTGGGTCGCTGGCTGTGCCCAGATCGATTCCTCCTGAGGCATCTGAGATGCTCAAACCGTAGGCGTTACCGCCGACAGTGCTGCCACGCATTTTGAAGGCCACGCCCTTGCCGATGGTGATCCCGTAACTGGTGTTGTTGGAGATGGTCGAGTTGCGCAACGTAACGCTGCCAGCCGATGCGCCGATGGCGGTGCCATTGCCAGTGAAGGCGGCTCCGTCAATGTTGACGGTGCCTTGCTCGAGCAGGATCACGTCGGCCTGTTGGCTGGAATTCGAGAACGAACCACCCTTGATGTTCAAAAATGGTGCACCGGCCCGCACGTAAATCGCGTAACTGCGCACATTGCTCAATTTGACGTTCTCGAGACTGAGGCTGCCGGTTTGGTTCAAGTCAATCGTGCCGCCGGTAATGGTCGTGCCTTTGATGCTGACCCCGGCCAGTTGCTGAACGATCAGGTTGTTGCTGGTGGAGGCGAGCTTGCCGTTGAGGATTTCGAGGTGGCTCGTGTAGCTGGCTTGGAGCGCTGTCTCTGTGGTCTGGAAGACGCAATCCTCGAGCGAAGCCGAGGCATCCCCGGACCAGTTCAGTCCGCGTTTGCCTTCAACACTCGCACCGATAATCTTCTGCGTGCCCTTGTTGGCCCGCAGCGCTTGTCCGAAACCTTTGAAGGTTAAGTAGCGAATTTCGCCGTCACCAAGAAAGGCAAACGCATCCTGACCCGAAGCACTCGAGAGCACCACGCCGCTCGAGTTGGCTTTGATGATCACCTTGTCGGGAATTTTATAGGCCCAGGTTTCGCCGCTCGCACCGTCGTAGATTCCAGGATTCAAGACGATGGTCTGACCAGCGGTGACCACTGTCAGTGCCTGTTTAATCGTCTTGAAAGGCTTGTCAATGGTTCCGGGGTTGCTGTCTTGACCCAAGGCCGAATCGGCATACAGCAACGCCGGACTGAGGGAGACCGCCGCCGTCGCCGTGCTCGGGCCATTCGCGTTGGTTGCAGTCAAGGTAAAGGTTGTGTTGGCGGCAACGTTGACAACTTTCGAACTGCCGGTGACCGCACCCACCCCCTGATCAATGCTCAGGCTGCTGGCCCCCGTGACGTTCCAGGCCAGGGTGAGGCTGCCACCAACTGCTGGCAGGCTCGAGGGTGTGGCGGTGAAGCTTGCAATCTGTGGTTTGAGGCTGGTATCGGGTTGGGTTGGGCAGGCGGTCAGCATGGCGCCCAGGGCTGTGACGGCGAAGAGTGCGAAAACTGTTTTCATGGTTTGCCTCCTGAAACTCGGTTGCTGGGTCCACTTGCGCTTCGGAATGGTGAGCCGATCCGCTTGCCGAACAGTACTGGCTCGGCACCTTCTGACTCGAGCCTGGGCTCGAGTGTTTGAACTACGGTGCTGTGGTGAACTGTCTTTTCTCGGAACCGCTCACGGAAACACTTTTGAGGTAATCGCGCGGCACCCCGTTCAGTGCGTCATTGACGGTCTTGAGCAACGTGTCCGCACCCACGCGCCAGGTGTAAGTCACGCCTTTGGGTGTGGCATAACCCAGGGCGCTCAAATCGGGCAGGGTGATGCTGGCACTCGAGGTGTAGATCGTCAGGCCAAGCGGACCAGGGCTTGTCGGATTGAACGATGCCTGACCAACACCCAGGCTGGTTGGTGTCCACGAGAAACTGGCCGAAGCACCGATGCCCAGGGCGTTATTCGCCGGTTGCTCGAGTTCGATGGGTTGCGGCAGCACCAGGCTCAGACCACTGGCATCGGGGGCGATCCCGAACTGTTCAACGTCGAGGTATGCGTCTCCTTTTTTGGCGCTGGCCCCCATGTACAACATGTTGCTGGTGACAGGTGCGGCATAGGCGAAACTGGTCTGTGTGCCCGTATCGAAGGTGAACGGGTACGACGGCCTGACGGCGTTGCCGCCGCAGACAAACCCCAGGGTTTTTGCGCCCAAGTTAAAACCTGGTGGGACACTGACGGTGCCGGTAATCGTCTTGCTGGCAACCGGCCCAATCGACAGGTTGGCGCTTCTCGTTTGGCCATCCTGGACCAGGACATCGTCTTGCTCGCCAAAGCCGTTGATGGCGGTGGCCACGTTGTTCGTGTTCTGATACAAAATGGCGCAAATGTTGCCCTGAAAACTGCTTGGCCCACCATCCCATTGCAAGTTATGGGTATAGGAAGTCCCAGGCGCGACCACGCCGCTGATGCCGCCATTTGCGTTGACCGGGTTGGAGACATCCATCTGGCTGGACCCTGTTCCAGTGCCGCTAAAACTCACCGTCAGCTTGGCCTTCCTGAGGATCGGATTGCCCAGGAACACCAGCACGATCGGATCGGTGCGGCTCACGCCCTGGTAGACTTGGGCCACTTTGCGGTCTGGTTGTACCACCACCAATTGGTAGGGATTGCTGATCCCGCTGGCAGTGAAATTTCCGTTGGCATCGCTCGAGGTGACTTTCCCACCGACCAGCATGGGCAGGAACGCGCCGGGCTGACCAGCGTAATCGAGTACCTTGCCAAACACGGTGATGCCGGTGGTGGTCGGGACAGATCCAGGGCAGGCGCTGAGCACGGCGGTGAGGAGTGTGGCAGCGAGAGGCGCGATGGCTGTTTTCATGGGGGTTTCCTCCTTCAAAAGTTGAGGGTTACGCCCGCAACAACGTAATAGTTCACGCCTTGCGCCGATGGGCCAACGACACTGGTGGCCGCATAGTGCCCAGCCGCATCTGCTCCTTGCTGATTGGCCATCCAAGTGTTTCCACTGGCTGCAACCGTGGCGGTCAAGCCTGCACCGATGTACACCCCCAGCATGCTGCGTGGATTGGCACCGCCCGAGGTGTTCTTGAAGATGTTGTTGCCCAAAGAACTGGCCGTACCCAGGTCGGCGCTGCCAAGCGTGCTGTTGGTGTTGAAAAGAATGACGTTGGAATTGGACTGGGTGGTCTCGAGCGTGCTGTTGCGCAACGATAGACCCACGCCACTGCCGCCGATCAGCAGGGCAGAACTTGGCGAGCTGAGGGTCGCTGCATTGATTTGCAAGTAACCACTGGCCTGATAGATCCCGCCTGCCACACCGTAGACTTGCGTGCCTTCAACACGCAGGCTGGCCGATCCCATATCGGATTCCAGACCGTAGCGTTTGTACCCGTAGGCCCGACCACCCTTGATGCTGAAACTGCCCCCACGAATCAGCGCTGGTGACGACTGAAGCGAACTCAGGGTGCTGTCCTCAACCGTGACCGAGGCGGTCTCGCCGGTGTAAACCACGTAGTTTTGGACCGAAAGGGTCGATTGCTTGATGGTGGTCTTGCTGCTGTCTCGAGCGAACACCACACCATCGACTGAATCATCTGGGGTGGTACAGCTTTCGAGGTTTAGTTCAGCAGCGCCACTGGGGTTGAAGGTCGAACTGCCTTTGAGCACACATCCTTTGAGGGTCAGTTTGCTGGCACCACTGAGGTTGACACTGCTGTTGTTGAGGTTCACGCCGCTCCATGAAGCCTCGGCGGCCTTGCTCAAGTCCAGGGCTGTTGTTTCGCCAGTGCCGCCCTCAAAGCTGACCCCCTTCAGGGTTTGCGTGCCGGTGCTTTGCACCAACGCCCGTCGGAAGTCTTTGAAGGTGATGTTTTCAAACTGCACCTGGCTGGTGTTGAACGCGACGCGTCTTGGACTGCCAACGCTGTTCTCGAGTACCACGCCACTGGCGGTCGCCTTGATCACCAAGCCAGCGGGCGCATCGTAGGGCCAGGTTTCACCGCTGACCTCGTTGTAGATCGACGGGATCAGCACCAATTCGCGGCCCGCTTTCCACAACCCGAGGGCTTTCTTGATCGTCTTGAGTGGTTTGTCCAAGGTGCCAGGATTGCTGTCCAGACCGGTGTCGGCTTTGACGTACATTTCCTTGGCTTCAGTCACCGGAACGCCTTCACCGCAGGCCGCGAGAATGGCCAACAGTCCGATCAAAGCGAAATTCTGAAATGCATTTTTCATACGGACCTCCTGATTGTGTGATGCGAACTCGAGCGTTCTTCAGCGCTGCCCTGCATCAGTGGTGAGTCCTTTGAACTCAAGCCCGCAGTTGGCGCAGAACTGCGCGTATGGGCTGGTGATGGCCGCGCTGCACAATGGAATGGGCACCCCTCGAGCATCCAAGGGCCATCGTTGACGCAGCAATGCTCCTCAGAATTGGCGGGCACGGCATGGGCGCAGCGTGGACAAAGGCGGTAATGGAGCTGACTTCCGTGTTGCCAATCGACTTCGAAGTCTTCCACCGTTTTTGAGCCCCCTTTCGTTTCACAGCTTGAATCGCTTCTGGTCAGATGCTGGTTGGCTTTGCAGCGGTTTTTGCACCATGTTCTTGAAGCCAGCGTGCCTGAATCTGAGGGCTGAAGCTTGGA
>JANOWZ010000688.1:0-3128 GCA_031418155.1 Deinococcales bacterium | reverse complement strand
GTCCTGAAACTGGAGAAGAAATAACCCGCCACCCTCGAGCCTGCACAGATCGGAGACCGCATGAACCCCCACCGCAACCTCGAGCCGTTCACACGCACGCTTGGGCTTGGCCTGCTGCTGACCATCGCCCTGAGTGCCTGCACCGCCACGCCCACTGGCAACACGCCACCCGTGACCGATCCGACACCCAAGCCCAACCCGACCAGTTGCGTGATCGGCGCACCGCCCGCCTCGCTCGGGCTGGATGCGTTCTACGGCAAATACTGCTCGGTTCGAGGCATCCCACTCGTGGCCGCCTCGGTCGTGCCGGACACGGCCTTCAATGAAGCCTGGAACGTGCTCGAGAACATGCTCAGCGGCGTCTCGAGTGCGGTGGTGCAAAAAATCATTGCCAACAAAATTCGCATCGGCATCATCGGCAAGGATCAGTTGCTGACCGACATGCCCGAGTACCGCAACTTGGACCGGGATTTTCCACTGCCGGGTGGTCAAAGCTGGAACGAACGCGCTCGAGGATTGGGCGCAACCACCAGCATTCCCTTGATTGCAGGCGCGGAAGAGAACATCCTCTGCTTGCCTGGAGACCGGTACGTTGGCGAAAGCATTTTGTTGCACGAGTTCTCGCACACGGTGCTGAATTTGGGTGTGGAATTTGCTGATACGAATTTCAAAGGTCGCTTGAAGACCGCGTATCAAGCGGCGCTCGGCAAGGGCTTGTGGAAGAACACTTACGCTAGCGAAACGGTCGAAGAATACTGGGCGGAAGGCGTGCAAGATTACTACAATACCAACATCGAATCGATTCCCTCGAACGGCATTCACAACGAGATCAACACCCGAGCCGAACTGAAAACGTATGACCCAGAGTTGTTTGGGTTGATTCAAGAAATCTTTGGTCCTCGAGACTTCACACCAGTCTGCCCGAAATAAAATTCAGGCTCGAGGTTGAACAGGAATACATCAGACCCGCATTTCGTTCACCAGCCCATTCACAAGGTTTTTGCAACACCCAACTCGAGGAGATTCAAATGAAGATTCACACCCGTTGGTTCGGCCCGACAATCCTTGTCTCCACCCTGATGGCGGTACTGGTCGCCTGTCCCACGTCCACGCCAAATCCCACGCCCACGGGTGACACGACCAAACCCAGCGTCTCGTTGGGCACCGCAAGCACCAACATCACCACCGCAGGCAGCATCACCCTGACCGCCACGGCATCTGACAACGTGGCTGTGACCAAAGTCGAATTCTTTGACGGTGCAAACAAACTCGGCGAAGACTCGAGCGCCGGGGATGGATTCACGCAGCCCGTGACCCTGGCCTCGAGCAACAACGGTTCAAAGTCCTACACCGCCAAAGCCTTCGATGCGGCGGGCAACACCCAAACCAGTGCCGCGTTGGTCGTGACGGTCGCCATCCCTGTGGTGGTTGCGGACACCACCCGCCCGATCCTGACCGCTTCAACCGCACTGAGCAGCACCACCATCAAACTCGTCTTCAGCGAAGCGATTGTCGGTGGCGATGTGGCCGCAAATTTCAAATTGCAATTTGTGGAATTGCCCGCCGCCACCTTGAAGAACTTCCCAATCACGGGAGCCAGCCTCTCGAGTGACAAGACCACCGTGACCTTGACCACCGACCCACAAACGCCCGATGAGCAATACCTGCTGTCGATCACCGACGCGAACGTTAAAGACTTGGCAGGCAACGAGTTCAAAACGGCGGACAACAGCTCTTTCCGGTTTACGATTTTCGGATTTAAGCCGTAAAGTCGTTGCGCCAAACACCGTGGCAAATCAAAACTGTCAGCGTACCTGATTAGCGCTTGTCTTCGTACACGCCCAGCAGCGTCTTAAACCCCGACACACCAGACAACTTCCCCGTCTCAATCACACTCTTAAACGACGAAAACGCCAATGCCCCACGCTCAGACTTCGACCCAGCGCTCAACTTCCGAGCAATCACCGCAGGACGCAACGCCCGTTCCGCCGCGTTGTTCGTTGGACTCACATTCGGGTCATCCAAAAATCGCAGCAACGACCCTCGAGCATGATGCCAAGCCAATTCCCGAAGCATCCGAGCATTGTTCTTGTTTGAAAGCAATCGAGGCGCAAGCAACCGATCCAACCGTCGCTTGACCGCTCGACCTTCACGCTCAAAAACCGCCTTCTCGAGCAACCCAAGATCGAATCGTTGATGCAGTCGCAACGCTTTCTTGAACACTGCTCGAAGCTTCCGAAGGAACTCGTGTGATCGACCCCGTTGGGGTTTCTCGAGCAAATCCCGTAAGTTCTTCAAAATGTGTGACACGCATTTGTGTTGCTTGACAGCTTGAAAGACTTTCGCGTCATACGTCACGAATCGATCTGTGACCAGCACGCCAGCAAAATCTGCTGGAATCACCTCGAGCACATCCACGCTTCGATGCTGCGCACGAATTTGATAGACGACACTCGAGTTGGTTTTGAAGGCCATCAAGAACGCATTCGCACCGTTGATGCGCCAACCAGTGTCGTCGGTGTTGACCATGTTGGCGGTTCGCACGCTGGCTCGAAGGGTTTCGTATTTCTTGTGAATTACACCTGCCGGGTTTGCGCCGTGTTTCAACGCTTGCTGTGTCAGCGCACTTTGAGTGACCTCGAGTTGGGTGAGCATCTTCAGCACACCAGGAACTTTTCGCGCAGTGATACCAAAATCGTATTGCAACGCATGACCAGCAGCCAAAGCTCGAGGACCCAACCGGTGAGCGGTGGCTCCTCGTTGATTGCTGGCAACGCTCGGGTGAACGCCTCGAAAATCTTGCTTACAGGTTGGGCAGCGGTTCACACGCACGCGGTACTCGGTGATGCTGGGTTTGATCTCGGGCAGGTCGGTGATGAAGGCGAACTCAGTTTTGAATGGACTCAGCGGCCCAGCGCATTTTGGGCATGATTCTGGGGCGGGCACATCAACGGTGTTGGTGATGCTTGAACGTTCGGGGCTGGTACGGAACGTGAATTGGCCAACGCCAGGTTTGCGACCTGGAGGGCTTGGGTTTTTCTTTGGGGTGTTGCGGCTGAATGGTGCGGTTGAACGAACTTGTTTGCGTTTGAGAATTTCGAGTTCGGCTCGGAGGCGTTCGTTTTCAG
>JANOWZ010000687.1:0-2217 GCA_031418155.1 Deinococcales bacterium | reverse complement strand
GGCGGGCAACGAGAACGTCGAGGCTGCCGACACCATTCCGGCCAGTTGCAGCGGCGTGATTACGGTCGGGGCCACCAACCGCGCCGGAGCTCGAGCCCCGTATTCAAACTTCGGTCCCCGTGTCGATGTCATGGCTCCGGGTGGTCAGGGCACGGCCTCGAGCAATACGGACGAGGTGCTCAGTTTGGACAAAATTGATGGACCCGGTGGTGGATTCACGTTTGGCTACAAACAGGGCACCTCGATGGCGACCCCGCACGTGGCCGGTGTGATCGCGCTTCTGAAAAGCAAAGACCCGACCCTGAATTTTTCGCGGGCCTTGAGCATCCTCAAACGCACGGCGCGAAAATTGAGCCCTAGTCAATGCGACGCTGGCGGCAACCGAGCCTTGAATTCTGACGATTGCGGTGCTGGATTGATCGACGCGCAGGCCGCACTGATTGAGCTTGGAGCCAATCCCGATTTGAGCTTGACCCCAAAACCCGATTTCAGTTTGACCCTGAAACCCTCGAGCGTCATCGGGGAACGCGGTCAGACGGTGCAGGTTCAAGTCAGCCAAAGCAACGCGAACGGGTTTTCGGGTGCAGCCAGCCTGCAATTGCTCGGGACGAATCCGAAACTGACGGGCAGCATCAGTGGCTCAACGGTCAGTTTGACCCTGGCAAACGACATCACTTTCGGCACGTATGCGCTGAAAGTACAGGGCACTGCCAATGGTTTGACTCGAGAGGCTAGCATTAGTGTGAACGTGATCGATGTCAACGCGCCACCTTCGCAACAAGAAGATGTTAACGGGACGTTCATATTGTTCTGCTATTACGTCAACAAAGCCTGCGATGAAGTGAAAAGTGATGGGCAGTTCATCAATCAACCTGGTGTCCGCAGCCCCTATGTCTCGCCCGAGTTGCCAGATGGCGATTACGTGGTGATCGCTTGGAAAGACGTGGACAACAGCAAGAAGATCAACAAAGGCGACTTACTCGGAGGGTACTTTGTCGGTGCTGACCTGGGTGTGGTTCGCCCACCGGTCAACGCCATCAATGTTGATCTCGAGGTGGTTCAATCGGTCACTCAGGCCAGTGACTCGAGATCGGGTCGTGCTCAAGAGTTGTTGAACACCTGGCGACACAACAAGTGACCATGAGTGCATGACCGAACCTGAAACCAGCCCAACCCTCGAGCGCGTGACCTTGAACGGTGATTCCTGGTCACGTGTGATCGAATTGCCGCGCCCGATTGCCGAAAGCATCCGGCGAATGCTCGAGCGGTATGGCATCCCTTCAGTCTTGCGCACGCCCTGGCAATGGGTGCAGGCAACCCCGGTGATCGAACTCGAAACGGGCGGGTTCATGGGCATGGTTGGGTTGTTCGTGCCGGAGGTCATGCAGCTTCAGGCGTTGCGGGTGCTCGAGGATGCGGGCCTGTTCGACCCTGATCTGCTCGAGCCGGAGGAAGCATCAGACTGACTTTGTTTCGCGCTCGAGCAAGTATTCTTTGAGCGCCTGCATCGCGTTGATCGCTTTGGGAAATCCCAGGTACGGAATCGTGAACAGGATCACCTCGCGCAATTCTTGTTCGCTCGCGCCCGCGTTGATCGCGCCGCGCAGGTGCGTTTTGATTTCGCCCGGACTGCCGAGCGCGGCGAGCATGACTATCGCCAGCCATTCTTGAACTTTCGGCTCGAGGCCACCGGGCAGGTCGCTGCGTCCATACACCTCACCGTAGGCGAATTCGCGCACGTAACGCTCGAGGTCCGGGTCGAGTCGGGTCAGGCGACGTTCGATGGCGGCCTTCGCTTTGCCCCAGATCAGGTCTCGAGGGTCGAGGTTCCCCATCGCGTCTCGAGGGTCTTCGGGATTCATCGGCTGCCATCCAGTTCAGAGGCTTGCATGGCTCGAGTCTAACGAGTGTGCTTGCAGTTCCCGCGTTGGCTCGGCGACAGATTTCAGTTCAGGTGTGCCGGATGGCTCGAGGTGTTTCAAGAAAACGGAAAGTCTCTGCAAGACAAACGTGCTGCGCGTCCAGCCAGAGCCTGACACCAGGCGGTACAGTCCAACGATGGATTTGATCTGGGTCGCAGCGGCATACATCATGGGATGGCTCGGTGCTCGGTTGGGATTGCCGCCGCTTGTGGGCTACTTGGTGGCGGGCTTTGGCCTGTACCTGACCGGGGTTCGTACCGACGATTCATTGCATCACCTTGCCGAGATTGGCATT
>JANOWZ010000686.1:0-4039 GCA_031418155.1 Deinococcales bacterium | reverse complement strand
CTTCGAGCCAACCTCGGGCCGGATTCTCTTTAACGGATTGGATGTCACGCGATTTTCGCCACGCAGCGTGCAGACACAGATGAGCATCATCTTTCAAGATTACGGGCAGTACAGCATGAGCGCCCGCGAGAACGTGGCACTTTCCAAACTTGAAGGCATTGGCGACGATGCTGCGCTCGAGAAATCTGGGCTGCAATCCGGCGCGAACGAATTTGTCACCGACCTACCCGAAGGTTACGACACGATGCTGGGCCGGTTGTTCACCGGCGGCAGGCAACTCTCCGGCGGTCAATGGCAACGCCTCGCCCTCTCGAGGTTGTACTTCCGTGACGCGAGCGTTCTGGTCTTTGACGAACCCACGGCAGCCTTGGACGCGCAAGCCGAATTCGACACGATTGAGGCCCTGCGCAATCAGGCTCAAGATCGAATTGCGGTCTTGATCTCACATCGTTTTTCGACCGTGCGGCTAGCAAATCAAATCGTCGTGCTCGAGGATGGCGTGGTTTCTGAATCTGGATCGCACGAACAACTGCTCGAGACCGGCGGACGGTACTCGCAACTGTTCAAATTGCAGGCCCGAGGTTACGCGGAACGTCCCAACAACACAATTTGAAATTCAACCATCCATCACGGCTTCAGCACGACTCGGGTTCAGACTGGAGAACACTTCTGGTTCGGCCATGATGATCAGTTCGTCTCGAGGTTCAAGGATGGTGTTGCCGCGAGGCACGCGCACGTGACCGTCTCGCAGGATGGCAACGAGCAGCGAACCGTTCGGCCAGTCCAAGTCTCGCACGGCACGTCCGAGCCAACCTTCGGGCACGTGCATACGGTACAGACGCTCGAGGTCATCCTCGGATACGGCGAGGGATTCACTGGAGAGCAGGTCGAGCAAGTCCATGTTGGTGGTGCTTGTCATTGTCACCCGCAAGTCTGGGTTGGCCGAGGCACCGCGAGACTCGAGGTTGGTTGTGGTTTGCGGGTCTGTTGCAACGGTCTCTGTTGTTCCTTGTGCAGCGCTGCCGGTGGCGAGGCGCACCGCGTCCCGCAAGTATTCGGCGATGTGCGCAGGGCTCGAGGATCGGCTTTCGGCTTGGTGTTCGTAGAGCCCTTCGCGGCCTGTGAGGGCATACCCAGCGATGGTCGTGAGCAGGAGTGGAATCAGCAGCCCATAGCCGCTCCATTCGGTCACAAGCAGCGTCGCGGCCAGAGGCGCGTTGAACGTTCCGGCCAGAAACGCCGCCATGCCGGTCAGTGTGAAAGCCGCAGGTTCGAGCGTGATGCCGAGCGTCCCGAGTGCAAGTGCATAGACATTGCCGATCAGACCACCAATCACAAGGCTTGGCACGATCAGTCCGCCAGGACTACCGACGCTGCCCACAAACAAAACCGCGAAGGCTCGCCAGAGCATCAGCGCCAACATGCTCGAGATCGGCAGGAATCCCGACATGGCCAGTTGCGCCCAGCCGAGCCCGTCGCCGAGCACGCCTGGGTTCAAGAGTCCGATCAATCCGACGATCACGCCGACGATCACCAATCTGGCAACCATCGGAATTTTGGTGAGGTTCCAAGCTCGAGTCAAACCTTTGAAGGCCGCAACAAATCCAACGGCGGCAGCAGCCTCGAGCAATCCGAGCACAAAAAAGGCGGGCAGGAGTTGCGGCGGTTGGCCCGCCAGCACCGGTAGGTCGAACAATGGTCCGAAGCCTCGGAAGGCACCATAAATGGCGAAGGCGACAACGCTCGAGAGCACGGCTGGGGTCAGGGCTTCGATCTCGAATTCAAAACGGCGATAGAGGATTTCGACGGCGAGGACCGCTCCGGCCAGTGGCGCACGCAAGACAATCCCGAGTCCAGCGGCCATCGCCGCAACGAAGACCAAACGCCGATCCGCCTCGGAGAGTTGCGCAACCGACCCGAACGCGACACCGATTCCAGTGGCGAGGCTCGAGAGTGGCCCTTCACGTCCGAGCGGCAGGCCACCCGCAATGGCGACAGCCCCGGCAAGGGTTCGTGCCGTGACCTCTCGAGCGTTCACCCGAGCGCCCTGATTGTGATAGCTGTTCAACGCAGCATCCAGGCCGTCGCCTCGAGCTTGAATTGGAGCGTCCGGCAAGCGACCGAAGATGGTTCGTGATCCGATACGCTCGAACCAAATGACGGCGGCCAAAGCGAACGCCATCAGGATTGGCAGCAACCATGAGCGTTCACCCGAAAAGGTTTGAAGCACGCCGCCCTCATTGGGCAAACCTGGGGGCAGCAACCCGGTGATCCCACCGAGCAGCGTGTTCTGCAAGAATTCGACCGCAACCGTGAAGGCTGTTCCCGCGAAGCCAACCAACACTCCGATGCCGAGCCCGTACAGCACCAACCGCCCGGTTTCCAGGCGGTTTCCAAGCAGGCTGAGCGCACGGCGTGGTCGTTGCACCCCTCAGCCTACCAAACGCTTTTGCTTGAGGAGCTCAGTGGTACGCTGACCAAAATTCGTGATGAAGGTGAATCTCGAGAACACGAACGATACCCCAAAGAGGTGCGTATGAATCAACCAGTTTCCATCGGTGTCGATCTCGGAACGAGCGGCGTGAAGGTCATTGCCTTAACCTCAGATGGTCAGAGCGTGGCGGAGGCGAACGCGAATTACCCGCTGTTAACGCCAAAGCCAGGTTGGACAGAACAGAATCCAAGCGACTGGCTCGAGGGTGCACGCAACGCTTTGAAAGCGCTCTCAAGAGACTTGAAGGCCCGAGCATTGACACCAGTCGCCATCGGATTGTCTGGTCAGATGCACGGCATGACCCCGTTAGACACACACGGAGAGGTGATCCGACCAGCGCCACTGTGGAATGATCAACGCACCGCCCAAGCCTGCACTGAAATTGAGACCGCCGTGCCCAGACTCGAGTTGATCGCCCGAACCGGCAACCCAGCCGTGACCGGATTTCTATTGCCGAAAGTCGTGTGGATGCGCGATGCCGAACCGGAGAATTTCTCGAGGTTGCGCCACGTTCTGTTGCCCAAGGATTACTTGGCCTTCGCGATGACCGGCGAGATGGCGACAGAACCTTCCGACGGCAGCGGCACGGGCGCAATGCACCTCGCCTCACAAAGTTGGGATGCGGATGTTCTTGGGGCGCTGAAACTTGACTCGAGCTTATTTCCAAAGATCATTCCGTCGCACGCCGTTACAGGTGGACTCTCGAGCGAATGGGCAAACGCCACGGGATTGCCGGTTGGCCTGCCCGTGATCGCAGGCGCGGGCGATAACGCGAGCGCAGCGATCGGACTCGGACTCTCGAACAGCAACATGGGTGTCGGCAGCGTCTCCCTCGGCACGAGTGGTGTGGTCTTCTTGCCACTTGAGAAAGCGACACCAGACCCAGAAGGTCGAGTGCATCTTTTCTGTCACGCCGATGGTGGCTATCACCTGCTGGGTGTGACGCTTGCGGCGGCAGGCAGTCTGCAATGGTTCCACGACAAGCTCGCACCGGGAGTCAGCTTTGATGACCTGATGCTCGAGGCTTCCCAGATTCCAGCCAGTTCTGAAGGCGTGCGATTCATGCCGTACCTCGCGGGCGAACGCAGCCCGTGGCTCGATCCAGAATTGCGCGGCGCGTGGATGGGACTCGCACTCGCGCACGGTCGCGGTCACATGACACGGGCCATTCTTGAGGGTGTGGCGTTCAGCCTGGCAGACACCTTGGATGTGATGCGACCACTCGCGCCGCCCTCGAAACTCCTGGCGATTGGTGGCGGCGCTCGATCCGATTTGTGGCTCGAGATCGTTGGCAACGCGCTCGAAACGCAACTCGAGAAACCCAGCCTCGAAGAAGGACCGGCGCGAGGCGCAGCCATTCTTGGATTCGTCGGTGCAGGCGTGTTCAAAGATGTTCCAGCGGCACTCGAGGCAACACGACCAACAAGTACTGAAATTCAGATCAAAGCCGATCCTGCGTACAAAAATGCTCGAGCCAGTTTTGGCTTGGGACTCGAGGCGACACGGACGTTTAAAGGCTAAAGGCGAGAGGAAAGAGAAAAGAGG
>JANOWZ010000685.1:0-8249 GCA_031418155.1 Deinococcales bacterium | reverse complement strand
AGCATCAACGTCACATAAATTCCTGTGATGTTCACACAATCGTTTTAACCTCGAGCATGAATTTCAGAACCATCCTTTTCGGGCTGATCGTTGCGGCCTTCACCTCGAGCGTCACGCTTGGGCAAACTCCGGGATCGGATGACATCGGCGATGGCCCACTGACCATTCCAGAATTGCGCGAAGGTTCGTATCCGGGCAGTGCCATCAAGATCGAACGTCAACTCTCGAGCGGCAGGAATTACAAACGGTATCTGAGTTCGTATCAATCTGAGGGTTTGAAAATCTTCGCGCTCTTGACCGTGCCTAACGGTGCGAAACCCAAGAACGGTTGGCCCGCTATTGTCTTTAATCACGGCTACATTCCGCCGAAGCAGTACCGCACCACCGAAAAGTACGTGGCGTATGTCGACGGCTTCGCTCGAGCCGGGTACATCGTCTTCAAACCCGATTACCGAGGTCACGGCAGCAGTCAGGGTGAATCTCAGGGCGCGTATTTTTCTCCGGCCTACACAATTGATGTTTTGAACGCGACCTCGAGCGTGGCGAAATTCAAGGATACGAACCCAGATCGGATCGGCATGTGGGGCCATTCGATGGGCGGTTACTTGACCTTGCGTTCGATGCTGGTGGATTCGCGCATCAAAGCGGGCGTGATATGGGCGGGCGTGGTTGCGCCATACAAGGACATCATCGAACGGTGGACGGGCAGGCAGCGCGGCAACATTCCCAAGGAGGCGCAACGCCGCCGCAAACTGGTGATCGAGAAGTTCGGCACGCCCTCGAGCAATCCAGCGTTTTACGATTCGATCTCACCGAACACGTACTTGAGTGATGGCCTGGGGCCGTTGCAAATCCATCATGGCCTGAGCGACGAAACCGTACCCTACCAATTCTCGAGGGCGCTCGTGAAAGGTTTGCGTGATGCCAAACAGAGTCACGAATATTACGAGTACGCCGGAAACGATCACAACCTCAAGCAAAGTTTTGGTCTGGTCATGCGGCGCAGTGTGGCATTCTTTGACCGGATTTTGAAACGCTGAACACACCATCTCGAGTAAAAGCGACCATCGGGGCAGTGACCAGCCCAATTAACCGGTACGATGCTGCAATGGCTGAACGTTTGCAAAAAATCATGGCTCGGGCCGGAATCGCCTCTCGGCGCAAAGCGGAAGAATTGATCGCTCGGGGTCGGGTGCGGGTCAACGGTGTGATCGCCAAACTTGGGGATTCGGCGCTCGAGACGGATGTGATCACCTTGAACGGCGAACCGGTCGTGCGTGGCGGCGCTCACGTGACGTTTGCTTTGAACAAACCTCGAGGTGTGGTCACCACCGCCAGTGACGATTTGGGCCGTGAGAACGTGCTCGAGTTGGTCCCGGAGGTCGCGGGTTTGCATCCCGTGGGCCGTTTGGACCGCGAATCTGAGGGTTTGCTGCTGCTGACCACGGACGGCGATCTGACGTTGCACCTGACGCACCCGCGTTACGAGCACGAGAAGGAATACCGCGTCTGGACCGACCGTGACCCGACCACCAAGGAACTCTCCGCGTTGCGCAACGGCGTGCAACTCGAGGACGGTCCGGCGAAGGCCGTCAATTTGGAAAAGCTTGAGGGTGGCGCAATGATCGTACTGCGTGAGGGTCGCAACCGCCAGGTACGCCGCATGTTCGAGGCGGTCGGGCTCGAGGTCTTGAAACTCAAGCGCGTGCGGGTCGGGGCGCAGAAGCTTGGCGATTTGCGTGTCGCCGAATGGCGGGTTTTGGAGGAGTGGGAGGTTGACAGGTTGCGCGGCGTTAACCCTCAGTCGGGGGCAACCGGTCGAGCCAAGCAAACCTCTCCTCGAGCGCCTGTGCGCCGAGCACGGGCCACTGGGCGCGACTGAGCAGGTCTCGAACCTCGAGCGCGGCCAGTTTGACGCGACGCTCGAGCCAATCGGGATAAGCGTATTTTTGTTTGGCCTCGAGAAATTCGTCGAGGTCAAATTCTTCAACGCTCAAATCCGGGCGGGCTTTCAAATCAAGCTCGAGGTCTATCGTCACGATTTTATCGGGCAGAAACTCTGCGGGCGTGTTGATGTTGAAGTAATACTCGAGCACCACATTCGTGCCGCTTTTCAAATCTGGACCGCCCGAAAACCATGCGCCCTGCCAGAACGCCAACCGCGCATCATGCTCGAGCGTGATCGTTTTGCCCCGCGTGACATGGTGAAAAATGGTTCCGGCCCGAAAGCCAACAAGTATCCGATCCGCAAAAACCTCGAGCACATTCGCCTGCCAGTGGTAATGCAAGCGGTCATCCCATTTGCGAAACTCGAGCGTCACGGTTTGGTTGGGGGTGTACAAGGTGGTCAGGTCAAGCATGGAGATCCAAGTTGAAAGTGGAAAGTTCAACGTGAAAAGAAACAACAAAAACCTCGGGTTCCGAGCCTTGCTTACGGACTTTCCACTTTCCAACTTTCACTTTTCACTCGCCTTTCTCAACCACTCGAGGATCACGTTTTCCTCGTTTTCGATCTCGCCATCAATCACGGCCCGAGCGGCGCGTTTTTTCAATTCACCCAAGGCTGGCCCGGGCTCGAGGTTGAATTCTTGCATCAGTTTTGTGCCGGTGATTTTCAGGTTGCGTTCGTCAAAGGTCACGACTTCTTGTGGGATGTTCTGACACTGCTCGAGGATGTCTTGCGCCCAGGCTTGAGGATTGAATCCGGGCTCGAGGACATGCGCGGCGAGGTCGGCTTCACGGCAGGCAAGTGCGGCCTGCCAGTCCGTGCCGAGCGTGTTCAACCAGCGGCGCAAACTTTTGCTGCTCGGGTTTCGTGGCGGTCGCATGTGTTCAAACACGATTTTGCTCACCGATTCAATCACATCACTCGAGAATTTTAAACGCTCGAGAATTGTTCTGGCTCGGGTCGCGCCGATGTCTTCATGGCGGTAGTAATGTGCGATTCCAGTTTCGTCGAAACTTTGCGTTTCGGGTTTTGAAACATCATGCAGCAGGAGCGCGAGGCGCGTCACGGTTGGTGCGGTATGTTCAACCGCATAACGGATCGCCTCGAAAACATGACCATCCAAAGGCAAATGATGGTGCGGGTTCTGCTGGTCAAACCCAAAACTGGCCTCGAGTTCCGGGATGATCTTGGCGAGCAACCCGGTATCACGCAACATCTCGAGCGCCCGCAAAACGCCCATCGCATGTGGTGCGGCGAGTGTTCCCCACAGTTCGGTTTGAATACGTTCCGGCGAAACTGTTTTGATGCGATCCGCCTCGAGCTTCAAGGCTGCGAGTGTGTCTGGCTCGAGCACAAAATCGAGTTTTGCCACGAACCTCGCGGCCCGCAACATGCGCAATGGATCTTCGGTAAAGCGTTCTCGAGGATTTCCGACGGCACGCAACACGCGCCGCTCGAGGTCTTGCGCACCATTGAACGGATCAATCAGCACATCGTCCGAGATTCGGCGGGCCATCGCGTTGACCGTGAAATCGCGCCTCGCCAAATCAGCCTCGAGCGGTAATTTTGGATCATACGTGACGGCGAAATCCCGATGACCAATGCCGGTGGATTGCTCCGTGCGCGGCAGGGCCACATCGATCACCAGTCCGTCTCGAACAACTTTGAGCACACCGAAACTTGCGCCAACCGCATCGACTCGACCAACATCTTGGAGTGCTGCCTCGAGCACCGACCATTCGATGCCGGTCACGAGTACGTCCTCGTCTTTGCTTGGGAATCCAAGCAGCGCATCACGAACCGCGCCACCGACCAGGAAGGCTTCGCCACCGTTTTCGGTCACGATGCGGGCAATGTCTTGTGTCACCTCGAGCATGATTTACGCTACAACACGTTGCTCGACCCTCGGTTTATGCTGGGCCATGAAACTCTTGATTCTGGGCGGCACGAACTTCGTCGGATTGCACATGACCCAAAGCGCGATGGCGCGAGGCCACGAGGTCACGTTGTTCAATCGCGGCAACAAGAATCCATTCCCAAACCTCGAAACGATTACCGGCAACCGTGACCCGCAGATCGATGATGGCTTGAGTGCGCTTGAGAAGGCCGTGAAGGCCGGTCGAACCTGGGATGCGGTTATTGACGTGAACGGTTACGTGCCACGCATCGTGCGGGCCTCTGGCGAACTGCTTGAACCGTGCGTGGGCCGGTACGTCTTCATCTCGAGCGTCAGCGTTTACGCGAACCTGAGTCAACCCGGCGCGACTGAAAATGCGTCCCTGATCGAACTCGAGGACAAAACCACCGAAGAACTCGAGGGTCTGAATTACGGCGGTCTGAAAGTTTTATGCGAACGGGCTATTGAAGAACTCTTCTCGAGCCGTTCAGCGATCATTCGTCCGGGCCTGGTCGTCGGACCACACGATCACACCGACCGTTTCACCTACTGGCCGGTTCGGGTATCTCGAGGTGGCGAAATCATCGCGCCAGATAAACCCGAAACGCCCGTGCAATTTATTGACGCTCGAGATTTGGCAAACTTTGCGTTGCTTACCGCCGAAACGAGCATCACCGGGACCTTCCACGCGACCGGCCCGGTCATCACCATGCAAACCGTGCTCGAGACATGCAAAACCGTTTCTGGCTCAGATGTGAACTTTCATTATCTTGATGGTAACTTTCTGCTCGAGCAAAACGTGAACCCTTGGATGGGACCAAACAGCCTGCCATTGTGGGCGGGCAACGATCCAGACGAGGCTGGATTTTTGCAAGTTGACGTGCAAAAAGCGCTCGAGGCTGGTCTGAAGATTCGACCGCTCGAGGAAACCATTCGTGACACGCTCGCATGGGCGAACACTCGAGGCGCGGATCATGAATGGAAATCTGGATTGACAATCAAGCGCGAAAAGGAATTGCTCGAGGCGTACAGGCAAAAATAAGTTAGGATCTCGAACCGAAGGACGTGCCTCTTGCCACCCGAATTGACTGCGCCAGAACGTGTCTCCATCCTTGGCTTACCACTCGATTTGGTAGACCTCGAGACCACCGTCAACATCTTGCGCGATTGGGCTCGAGCCTCCGACCTGAGCAAACTGGGATTGGGCCGAACCGTCATCACCTTGAATCCAGAAATTGTCGTGCAGTCCGAAACCGACGCCCCATTGCGGGCCGCGATTGAAGGCGCGGACCTCGTGACCGCCGATGGTGTTGGCATCGTCTGGGCGGCCGGTCGGTTGGTCAACAAAAAACCTGCTCGAGCGACCGGTGTGGACATCGCCGTGCGCCTGATGGAACTCGAGGGTAAAAACCTGCGCGTGTATTTTCTGGGTGCAAAACCTGGCGTGGCCGAACGCGCCGCGAAAGCCTGCCAGGAAAAATACGGCATTCAAATTGCCGGTTTTCGAGACGGGTATTTCAAACCCACGGACCTCGAGACGGTCGTGCGTGACGTGCGTGAATCTCGAGTCGACCTGTTATTGGCTGGACTTGGCGCGGGCCGACAAGAGATTTTCAATCACACGCAACGGCCCGCGAAAATCTGCATCGGTTGTGGCGGAACCATCGACGTGCTCGCTGGCGAGGTTGAACTCGCACCGGATTGGACGCGGAAACTCGGCATCGAATGGGTGTGGCGCATCACCACCATGCGCCGCTGGGCTCGAGCGTGGCGATTGGTGGAATTTGTTGGCCGCGTTTTGACGGCAAAACGGTAAGGTGCGTATGAAGTGTATTGACGAGTGCACCCTACTCAATTTCAATCTCTCGAGATGTCCACCGCCCGTTCAGCCAGCGCCACAAACGCCGCCCGAAGTTCCGATGGTTCCCGAATCATCACGCGACAACGCAACCCGAGCAACACGGCTGCAACCCACTCGAGATCGCCCGTGCCGCAACGCAAGACCGTGCCTTCACCGTCAACCTCGAGCATCATTTTGTGCGGCAGCACCCGCCAGTGTGCCTCCTCGAGTGGCAAGTCGAGCCAGACTTCCACCTTCCACGGTGATGGTGCGAACGGCAAAGATTCGCGCAGGAAGGCTCGAGCATCAAAATCGGTGGGGCGTTTGAAACTCCCCTCGAGCGTGTGTGCCCCGAGCATTCGGTCCACGCGAAATGATCGCGGCGCGAGGCGCAATCGGCAATGCCCGATCACGTACCATCGTCCGTCGTGATGGAGCACGCTGTACGGTTCAACCTCGCGTTGAGAATCAGAACCGTTAAAAGATTTGTACGCGAACGAGATCGGCGCTCGAGCTTGGACTGCGTTCGCCAACACCATCAACAGTTTCGCATCGGTTTTCACCAACCACGGTGAAGGCTCGAGTTCGACAGCCTCCTGCACGATCCGCGAGTGTTCCGCGATGGCTTTTGGTAGCACCCGTTCAAGTTTGGAAAGTGCCGATTGCATGGCCGGAGCGAACGCAGCCAATCCCAACGGCTCGAGCGCCCGCAAGCCGAGCGAAACCGCCAACGCCTCGTCATCGGTGAGCATCAATGGTGGCAACCGGAATCCAGGCTTGAGCCGATACGCTCCACCCACGCCTCGGGTCGATTCTACTGGAATACCCAAATCCTGCAATTGCGCCACGTAACGCTGCACGCTGCGGTCACTGACCTCGAGTTTGCGGGCGAGTTCCGCACCGGTCACGCGCTCGTGCGATTCGAGCAATTCGAGCACCGTCAACAGGCGCAAGGTTGGGCTGTACACACATCAAGCTTGCCATGAATTCCCGACAAGTTTCGGCGGGAATTCATGGCAACAGATTTCAGACTCGAGGGTTAGAGTTTGACCAGCGGGAACTCAAAAATCTTGGTTGGACGGTTCACCTCCAAATTCATCGCATCGTTCCGCGCCCCGGTGAACAACTGGCCCTTCTCGAGCTTTAAGAGGTCGTATTCCTGAGCGTAATCCTTGACGTTCACCACCCCAAAGGCCATGCAGCCCGTGAGGCTGACATCACGTTCCTGATCGAGGGCAAGGCTCGAGTCACCGCATTGCGTGTCGTTCAGCACCTTCAAAATGTCTGGCATGTGCGGTGTGACGAACTTCGCGCTTTGACCCCAAGTGATGTTCCGGGTGTTGCCCAAGCTGACCGCCTCGCCCAATGTGTACTGACCTTTGATTCGGTTGCTGAACAACGCCACGTTGCAACCCGGATCGGCAAAGATGGTGTACTTCAAATTCCAGGTGCTCGAGGTGAGGACGAATTGGCGTTTCAGGAAAACGGTTTGCTTGTCTTGAACGAACGTTTCGCATGTTTGGCTGCGCCATTCGCCAACCAGGTCGGTGTTACTAAAGCTGTTTTGCTGCGCGAGAATCTGGAAGGCAGTGGAGCCGAGAACGATGCTGCTGATGGCGGCGATGATGATTTTTTTCATGATGATCTCCTTGTTTGGCAGTAAAGGTCCATCTCGAGACGTTCAACTCGAGGTCCAGTGGTTGTTGGATTTCAGCGCGACTTGGGATTTATCGCGGAGCGGGTTGCAGAATATTGATCCGATTGCCGCTCAGGTCCGTGATCTCAAATTCCCGTCCCCAAGGCACATTGATCGGTTCACCCAGGACGTTCACGCCTTTGGCACTGAAGTCGGCGTGGCTTTGGTCCGCGTTTTCGGTCGTCAAGACCAGCGCCGTGTAGTCACCCGCCTGCTTTCCAATCGCGTTTTTCTGCGCTTCACTCGAGGCTTTGACCAAACTGATCTCCGGGTAAAACGTGCCGTTCGGAGCGACCGTGACCCAGCGGACTTCGGGGCTGAATGGCACATCCATGCGCAACTCGAGTCCGAGGGTTTCCTGGTAGAACTTGATGGCTTCGTCTTGATCGTTGACCAGCACCGTGATGTAAGCGTATCCGTTTAACATGTTGTTCTCCTTGTGGCGCTCTGTGTGTTGTTTCTCTTGCGCCTGAACAAAGCTTAGAGGCTGGCGTTTTTTGGCGCTTCTCCGAAATTGCTACGTTTTTGGTTTGACTCGAGCATTGATCCGGTACTGGCTCGGCGAGGCCATAAACTTTGCTTTGAAACTTCTCGAGAACGTGCCGAGGCTTTCAAAACCCAAATCAAAACAAACGTCCGTCACATCCTTTTCGGTTTCGCGCAACCATTTTTGCGCCAACTCGAGGCGTTTTTGCGTCACGAATTGATACGGCGTGACCTCAAACGATTGCTTGAAAACCCGTAAGAAATGATGCGGCGACAGGTTCGCAATGTCGGCAATCGTGAACAAATTGATCTTCTCGAGGTACGAGGCTTCGATGTAATCGCGGGCGACATGCAAACGCCGGAACAACTCCTCGCGTGTGCT
>JANOWZ010000684.1:0-16910 GCA_031418155.1 Deinococcales bacterium | reverse complement strand
GCTCGAGTCGGCTTGCCCCAAAATTTGTCGCAGCAAGAGGATCGCCGGTTTGAGCGGGTGTTGCAGTGACTCGAGAAAAGCATCCACGGTTCGTGGTTTGGCGATGGGTGTTTTCGTGGGCATGGATGCCTCCTCGTAGGACTGAAGTAGGACCGAATGTTTCCCTCGTATTTTATACTCTGAATTCTGTTGTAAAACAACCAAACCTTTACCCGCAACCGTTAAAATTTGGAATCTCATGCTTTACCGAGTACACTCTCTATCGCGCGTGTGTCCAATCGCGCCCGCCACTCGAGATTCACCTGCCCAGGGCTCGAGTCGTGCCTGAATCAACCAACCCACTTATGCGGTTCGTGGTTCCCACCCTGGAGGAACCGCGTTGACCGTTGAAAGCTTTGGTCTGCATGTCTTTGAGCAATACGTCCTTTACCAACTTCTCGCTCCACCCGAAACTCCTCGCTGCTGTTCAAAAAATGGGGTACGAAACCCCAACACCGATTCAAACGCAAGCCATCCCACCGGCGCTCGAGGGCCGCGACGTGCTCGGTTGCGCCATGACCGGAAGCGGCAAGACCGCCGCCTTCGTGCTGCCGATTCTGCAACGATTGCTGGACAAACCACGTGGTGTGACTCGAGCCTTGATCCTGACGCCAACCCGCGAGTTGGCCGCGCAAGTCCAAGAACAACTCGAGTTGCTCGCCGCAGGTACAGGCATTCGTTCCGCCGCCGTCTTCGGTGGCATGCCCATGCCCGCACAGACTCGAGCCTTCCAATCCGGTGTCGATGTGATCGTCGCCACGCCGGGTCGATTGCTCGATCATTTTTCCAATCCTTACGCCAAACTTGCCGGGCTCGAGGTGCTGGTTTTGGACGAGGCGGATCGCATGCTCGACATGGGTTTCTTGCCGGATATTCGCAAAGTCCTGCGCCACATTCCGACACCGAAACAAACTTTGTTTTTCTCGGCGACGATGCCCGGACCAATCGCGCAACTTTCCAAAGAACTCTTGCGCAACCCGTTCACGATCAATGCCGAACGCAAGGCCGCACCCGCCAGCGGCGTTTCGCAGGCGGTCTATCCGGTCAATCAAGAATTGAAATCCCCACTCCTGATGGCGATGCTCGAGAAAGATCAAGTCGGTAATGTGATCGTGTTTACGCGCACCAAGCACCGGGCGAACCGACTGGCCGAATACCTGGTCAAACGGGGCATCAACGCCGAACGCATTCACGGTAACCGCTCGCAAAGCCAACGCACCGAAGCGCTCGCCGGGTTCAAATCGGGCAAGTACCGCGTGCTTGTTGCCACTGACATTGCCGCTCGAGGCATCGACGTTGAAGCCCTCGAGCACGTCGTCAACTTTGACATCCCCGCTGTGCCCGAAGATTACATTCACCGCGTTGGGCGCACCGCCCGCGCCGAACGCACCGGTGAGGCATTCACCTTTGTGGCCCCAGACGAGGAACCACAATTGCGTGATATTGAACGTTCGATCAACAAGAAACTGGATCGTGTCAAGCTCGAAGGATTCGATTACAACGCCAAACCTGCCGAACGGCTCGAGGTTCCGATTCAGGAACGCATCGCCGAAATTCGCGCACAGAAGGCGCAAGTCCGAGCCAACATTGCTGCAAAAGCCGCCCGTCGTGGCGAGGCTGTTCCGGCTCGAGGTGCGGCACAGCCATCACGTGGACCTTCGGCACAGCCATCACGTGGACCTTCGGCACAGCCATCACGTGGACCTTTGGCACAACCCGCACGCAGCGGAGCGCAATCGAACCGCAATGCGCAACCGAAATTTCAGGACTCAAGAACGCAAACTTCACGTCCTGGAGTTGTGACCGAACCGCAAGCCCGCAACGACTCGAGACGCACCACTGGACCGGCGCTGGGAAACCCAATTGCACGTTCGCAACCAGCAGCAAACACCATGCAAGCCTCGAGCGGTGAAGCGGACAGCGGATCAACCCAACGCAAACGCCGCCGTCGTGGTCGTGGCGGCAATCGCCCAACGCAGGCGTAAGCGAGCATCATCAAATCGGTGTGAGACCCAGGCTTGAGAATCTGGGTTTCACACCGATGTTTTCAGGCGTTCAAGGATTCGGCATGTTTGCGATAATTCTCGAGGATCGCCTGCCACCCGCCCTGTTGCATTTCACGCGGATTCTGCGATTCTGGCTCGAAGGATTCCGTCACTCTTGTTTCATTGCTCGAGACCGCCTCGAATTCAACCAGCATGTAACGCCCATCGCCCATTGTTGATTCGATCCGTTGGTGCGGTTGAACATCGGTGTACTCGCCACCGAAAACAAATTCCACACTGCGATCCTTGGCCCGCATTGTGGTTGCGAACGAACCGCCGGTTCGCAAATCGTTCGATGCTTCAGGGCACTCCCAATCGTCGGAAGCGAACGTCCAACGGGTGATGTGCTCAGGTTGCGTCCAAACAGTCCAAGCGACCTCGAGCGGCGCGTGAATCACGGTGGAAATGGTGATCAGGTTTTCTTTCATTGCTGACACGTCCTTTCAAGACAAACGAGGCTCGAGAAAATAAACTCGAGCCAGTGTACGACAGATCAACCCAGTTTTGAGAACCTTATGGCAGGCCAATCGAAATGTATTTCACTTCCAGAAACGCCTCGAGTCCCCAACGTCCACCCTCACGGCCCACACCAGAATTTTTCATGCCTCCGAATGGAGCCTGCGGAGCCATCGCGCTCGGCACGCCATCGTTCACGCCAACAATCCCATACTCGAGGCTTTCGGCAACCTTAAACGCCCGCGTGATGTCTCGGGTCCAGACGTAAGCGGCCAGACCATATTCCGTGTCGTTCGCCAAGGCAATCGCTTCGTCGGCGCTCGAGAATCCAATCACAGGAGCGACCGGCCCGAACGTTTCTTCCGTGACAATTTTCATGTCTGGCGTGATGCCATCCAAAATCGTTGGCGCGTAAAACAAACCCTCGAGCGTACCGCCACCGGTCACAACCCGAGCGCCCTTTGACATCGCATCCGCCACGTGATCGCGGACTTTCTCGAGGCCCGCCAAATCCACCAATGGCCCGAGCGAGGTGGTGCTCTCGAGCGGATTGCCCGTTTTGATCGCCTGTGCCTCACGTGTGAAATGCTCGAGGAATTCGGCCTTGATGCCCTCTTGCACGTAAACACGATTCGTGGCGACGCACTGCTGACCGGCGTTGCGGAACTTGCTTGCCGCAACCACTGCCGCCGCCGATTTCGCATCGGCATCATCAAAGACAATGAACGGTGCGTGACCACCCAACTCGAGCGAAACGCGCTTCAAAGTTTTCGCGCTCTGCCCGTAGAGTAAACGACCGACATCGGTGCTGCCGGTGAAGGTCAGTTTTTTAACTCGAGCATCATCGATCAATACTTTGGAAACCGGCACCGGATCGAGCGTTGGAATCACCTGGAATGTGCCGACCGGTCCGCCCGCCTCCTCCCAGAGTTTCGCCATGTACAACGCGGTCAAAGGACTCTGCTCTGCCGGTTTGAGAATAAACACGCACCCCGCCGCGAGCGCCGGAGCAACCTTGCGGGCAATCATCGCGCCCGGAAAATTCCAAGGTGTGATGCCATAGACCACACCGACAGGCTCGAGTCTCGAAAAGGCGCGTTTGTGCGCAAAACGTGACGGCACGACCTCACCAGCAATGCGCGTGGCTTCCTCGGCGTTCCATTCGATGGCGGCGGCGCAGTAAATACTTTCGCCACGACCTTCCGTGATCGGTTTGCCCATCTCGAGCGTCATCGTGCGACCAATCTCGAGTTCATGCGCACGGATCAAATCGGCCCATTTTTTGAGGATCACGGCCCTCTCGAACCCACTCGTGTTGCGCCAAGTTGTGAACGCGGTCACGGCAGACTCGAGCGCGACCTTCGCATCGTCCGGCCCACAATTTGCGACACGAGCCACGAGGTCATTGTTGAACGGATTGCGCACCTCAAAGGTGCTCGAGGGAGTGCTCCAAACACCCGCGATGAACGCTTGGGTTGGAACATTTTCGGCGATGGTTGGACGGGTGATTGCGGTCATGAAATCTCCTTGCCTGCAACGAAAGTTCGCTCGAGTTTCCAACTCTTGGGCGCGGTGGAATACGGATCGGTCATGACGATCAAATCAGCGTGCTTGCCAGCCTCGAGCGTGCCACGGTTGGTTTCGTCACCCTGCGCGATGGCTCCGTTTAACGTCCAAGCGCGAAGTGATTCCTCGAGCGTGACTTCAGCATTTTTAGATAACGGTTCGAGCATCGCAGCCTTGATGTTCTCGAGCGGATTGACCTGCGCCACAACAGGACCATCGCTCGAGAAGGCAACCGTCAAACCAGCATCGAACATCGAACGCAAGTTGTAACACCTCGAGACGAATTCGGTTGGCAGATACCGCAAGAAATTCCTGCGCAACTCGTGTAAGAAAATCGGTTGCGGCACCACGATCACATTCAAACTTTTCGCAAGCTCGAGGTGGTTCTTTCCTGGCAAACCGAAATGCTCGATTCGGTGGCGCATGTTGTTCGGATGCGATTCGGCCAATCGTTTGTACACCTCGAGAATCTGATCGAGCGCAACATCACCAATTGCGTGGGTGCCAATGCGAAACCCATTCCGGTGTGCCTCGAGCGCAAGACCGTACAATTCCTCGGTTTCAAAACGCAGCACGCCATGCACTGGTGATCCAGGCTCGAGGTTCTGATACGGAATGCTGACGGCGGCGGTCGCACCTGACAGACCACCGTCGCCGAAGAATTTCACGCTGTCGCAACGCAAGAAATCAGACACGAATTTCTCGGGCAGCGGGTACGTTTGCGAACCACCATCGGGCCGACGAATGAACAACAAATTCACACGAATCGGCAATTCGCCACGCGCTTCGAGATTCCGGTACGCCTCGAGCAATCCCGGATCGACAGCGGGATCGGTGCAGCTTGTGATGCCAAAACTGGACAGGTACTCGAGGCCCGCACGAACGAATTTTTCGTAGTCGGCCACGGTGAATGCGGGAATCACACGCAGCATCAAACCGTGCGCGGTTTCAAACAACCAACCGCGTTCAAATTCAATCTGACCACCAGCGGGTGCTTCTGTCTCGAGCGAGATTTTTGCGTGATCGAACGCACTCGAGTTCGCGGCATGAATGTGGGCGCAGGTTCGTGTCAACACGACAGGATTTTGTGGCGATGCTTGATCCAATCCCGCCTTCGTTGGCCCGCCACCCTCGAGCATTGCTTCGTTCCAACCACGACCCAACAACCATTCTCCGGGCTCGAGCGTTTTGGCCCGCGCACTGACGGCTTTGTAGACATCCTCGAGTTTCGTCAGGCCACGCAAATCCAACATGGTTGTGCGCAAATGCCCAACCTTCCAAACGTGAATGTGTGCGTCATTGAAACCAGGAAGAAGGGCGTGACCCTCGAGATTGATTTTCTTCGTGCTCGAGTTTGTCATTCTTTCGAGACCAGAAAGCTTGCCAACCGCGAGAATTTTCCCGGCTCGGGTCAGCAATGCCTCACTTGGATTCTGGCTCGAGATCGTGCGGATTGGGCCGTTGTGAAAAAGCAAATCGGTCATGCGGTTGCACCATCAGTTCCATTTGATGTCCTGGCGAGGGCGAGGACAAGCCCTCTTGACCCTAAACCAGCACCTAACGGGCTTGGGTCGCCCTGCTTTTGGGAACGCGAATCGTTACCGCACATCGGGATTCCTCCAAACAATCTGCACACCATAATTCGCGCAACTCGCATCCTCGAGGTAATCCGGGATGATGCCCCAAACGGCATAACCGCGCCGGAGTTGAATACTGAGGACCGGATCGTTCAGTTCGCCACGCACGACGTGCTGCACGTACTGCTCGATGGACATGCTGCTCGAGTGTGCGGCAAATCCTTTGGGCATCGCGCCCGCAAAATGGCCTTTTAATCCGAAGCGACGAACCATGTCTTGCCGTGCCGCGTACAGGAGTTTGGAAAGTCCGAAACCACGGTACGCAGGCAGTACACCGATGTCCGCGCCGTACAACCAGTTCGCGTTCGGCTGATGCGTCGTGAAGTAATTCTGCCCAACAGCCTCGATGTACTTGTGCTGGTAATGCTGTGGATCAAACTCGAGTTTCAGATCGCTGGAACTGCCAACGACTTTTTCCGTGGCGCGTTCGAGCACCGCGTGTTGCCCTTCTGGAAAGGCATGAATTTGTGCGTCGTAATGTTCGGCGTGCATCAATTCTTCAAAGGCGAGTTCTGGAAACGAAGCGCCTTGAATCGCTTCGAGTTGTGAGGCCATCCACGGTTCGGATTGCACGATGATGAATTTGCCGTCGTCACTGGCGCGAAGTTCTTGGAGTGCTTGGGTCATGAAAATTCCTAAAGGAAAAAACCAGATTAAAGAGAAAAGATCCAACTAAAGGCTAGACGCTCGAGGTTGTTCGGGTTTACGTTTCTCTTTAATCTCGCTATTAAGCGTTCACCAATACGGGCGCTTCGGCTTTGACGGGCGTGTGTGCGTGAGCATTCACGGCGGCTCGAGCGGATGCGGCGACAACCTCGAGTGCTTCGCGCAGGACATCTTCGGGGATGGTGACTTCGGGCAGGAAGCGAATGCAGTTGGTGTACAATCCGGCCCGTAGCACGATCACGCCGCGTTGCAGGCAGCCTTTGACGATCTCGGGCACGAGGTCGGTCCAGGGTTCTTTGGTCACGGGGTCTTTGACGAATTCAATCGCCATCATGCCGCCCACACCGCGCACATCACCGAGGTGCGGAATTTCTTGTTGCAACTTGCCGAAGATTTCTCGCACGATCCGTTCGACTCGGGCGGCACCCTCTTTGGCTTCTGGTTTTTGCAAGAGTTTGAGTGATTCGAGTGCCGCAACGCAACTCAGCGGGTTGCCGCCGTAGGTGCTGCCGACACCGCCGACGTGCGGGCTGTCCATGATCTCGGCGCGACCGGTGATGGCGCTGATTGGCAAGCCCGCGCCCAAGGATTTCGCCATGATGATCATGTCTGGCACGACACCGGAATGTTCTATCGCCCAGAGTTTGCCGCTGCGCCCGGAACCGGATTGAATCTCGTCGGCGATCATCACGGCACCATTTTTGTCGCAGATTTCACGGATTTTGCGCAAGAATTTGTGCGGCACAGGAATGAATCCACCCTCACCGATGATCGGTTCGATCACGATGGCTGCAAGTGCCGAACCATCGACGTAACTGATCAGTGCATTCTCGAGGTAATCGCAGCAGTAATCGAGGTAATCGTCCTGGCTCATGCCTTTGGGCGTGCGATAGAGGTTCGGCAATGGCAGGCGGTAGATTTCTGGCGCGAATGGTCCGAAACCTTTTTTGAACAGGCTGTACTTGCTGGTCATCGCCATCGTCAGGTTGCTGCGCCCGTGGTACGCGCCTTCAAAGACGATGATGCCTTGCTTGCCGGTGAAGCGTCGGGCAATCTTGACGGCGTTCTCGACGGCTTCTGATCCACCGTTTGATAAGAGCGTCTTCTTGGCGAAATCCCCCGGTGTGATCCGGTTCAGTTCCTCGCACAGTTCGACATAGGATTCGTAATTGGCGACGATGCTGCACATGTGCAGCATTTCATCCACCTGTTTGTGCAGTGCGGCGCGAACGCTTTCCGGTGCGTGCCCGACCGCGAGCACACCAATGCCACCCGCAAGGTCAATCAAAATATTCCCATCAACATCTTCAACCAGCGATCCTCGAGCCCGTTTGATCGAGATGGGATTCGCCTGTCCGAGTGCGCCCGTGACGGCGGCGGCGCGGCGGGCTTGAAGTGCAGTCGAAAGTGGGCCTGGAAGTGCGGTTTTTAAATCAATGTGGGCCATCGGAAATCCTCCTCGAGAGATGGAACGGACGGACGAGAATCACCCCGTCCAACATTACGTAAACGTTTATCTCGAGGTGGGCGGAGGGATCGCCAGTTCTTGCCAGCAGCGCAACAAACGCCCAAGCACCGTTGTTGGATGCAGGGTGTTCGAGGTTGCTCGTTTCATCGTGCGGCGAGTCTAGCAGAGCGCAGGTGAAAAGAAAAACCGGTTGCTCGAGGCTGACCGGATTTCCGTGTGATTCAAGTCGAAACTGGGTCATACCAAGATTTCGACAGCAAAACTGACTGCTTTTCAGAACTCGAGCGTGCGTGCCGGTCCAGCACTGACTGGAGATTTGACACCGCTGGATTTCGTGTTGTTGCCCTCCATGCGTGGGATCGGACGCAGCATCGTTGGGCGCACGGCTTGCACGGCGGCGGGGCGGATCATCACGGTGGGCATTTCGGTCGAGGCGGGACCGACCATCTCGAGGTGTAAGTCCAGGTTCTTGGTGGCATCGCCCGCGAACAGCATCAGGTTGTAAGCGAGCAAGACCAGTGCACCGAGTTGCACACCTTGCGCGAGGGTGAATAATACTCGGGCACTCGGGGCGAGCATTCCGGCGTTGCTGGCGACAAACAGTGCGGTCATCTCGAGGGCGATGGTGCCGATGCCGTAGATCACGAAGGCGCTGGTGAACAGCAAGCTGAAGGCATCCGGTAAGCGACGCAGGAAACGTGGCAGCAGCACGCCCACAGCACTCATCGCGGCGAGCATCAACAGGACGGTGGGGCGCAGGAACGGGCCGTTGAAGGCGATCAGGTTGCGCAGCGGCACGTTCAGTTGGTGGATCAGTCCGGTGACGGTCTCGAGTGCCGAGACGATCAGCAGCATGGACAGTCCGGCCCAGTAGCGCGTTTCGCGTTTGCCTTCCTGTTGGCGCAGCGATCCGCCCAGCCAGAGCAGTGCTGCGCAACCGAGCAGCAGTGCGGATTTGAACCACGAGCCGATACTGCCGATGCGGGTCAAGTCAAACGTTGGGTTCAGCAATTGACCGAGTGTGGGTTCGCCAAGCACGCCCGAGAGCGCGGCCAGCAGGCTCGTCAGCGTCAGTCCAACGCTGATGGTGAGCAAGATTCCGGCAATTCGGATTGGGTTGAAGTTGATTCGCATGTGATCCCCCAGTAGATCTGTGCTGTAGATCAGTTCAGTACCGCTGGCAGAGGCACTTGGCTGGCCGTGATGTATTCATAATGAACTAGAAACTTTAAGCTCTCATTACTAAACGTGAGGTTTTCGGTATCGGCGTTCTTCATGAACCCGAACAGACTCGAGTGACAGACAAGTCAGGCAAAGCGCTTTCTCGAGCACGCTGATTGATGTTTGGGTGGTCGGGTTTGTGAGCCAGCTCACAGCCCATAAGCACCGATCCTATATTCTGCCCAGTACAGAAAATCATCTCGAGAGGTGCTTATGGCAGAACTCAAGACCAAAGCAAATGAAGCCAGTGTCGAAGCCTTCCTTGACACCGTCACCGAGGACAAACGTCGCACAGACTGCCTCGCCGTGATGAAACTGTTGGCCAAGATCACCAAAGCCGAATCCAAAATGTGGGGCACAAACATCATTGGATTCGGCACATCCCGCTATCAGTATCCAGATGGACGTGAGATCGACTGGATGAAAGTCGGCCTCTCGCCGCGCAAACAAAACCTGACCCTTTACATTCGGGGCAGCCTCGAGACGCACGAAAAACTGCTGCAAGGTCTCGGCAAGTTCAAGACTGGAAAAGGCTGTTTGTACATCAAGAAGCTTGAGGACATCGACCTGCCCACGCTCGAGAAGTTGATTGCGGCCTCAATCAGCGGTTTGCCATAACGGATTACGCTTGCAACTCGAGCAACACCAATTCTGCTGGACAGAACGACCTGACCGGAACCGTGCTGGTGCCCAAACCCCTCGAGACGAACGCGGTGGTTTGTTCTTTGATGAACCCCATCTGGTAGCGTTCGCCAAATTTCGAGATGCTGTGCAAACCCACACCGAACGGGGCACGAACCTGTCCGCCGTGCGTGTGCCCGGAAAGCATCAGTCCGACGCTCGAGGGGACACTCGGTAAAATGTCCGGGTTGTGCGAAAGCAGCAGGGTCGCGCCGTCCGCTCGAGCATCACGAATCGCTCGAGCGATGTCCACCTCGCCATGCCAGTAATCGTCCACACCCGCCAAGTACAAATCGGGCCGAATCTGCACACCCCCGTTGGTCAGAACGCGAATGCCAACCTTCTCGAGCATCTGCCCAAACGCCTCGAGCCTGCCGCTGCGCTGCAAACCGTAATCGTGATTGCCCCAGGTAGCAAACACACCCAACGGCGCACGCAATCGGGCGAGTTCCGCCGTGAGTGCCTCGAGCCTTTTGACGGAGGTGCGCCCATCGACCAGATCGCCAGTGATCACGATCAAATCCGGTTTTTGCGCCAAGGTCGCATCAACCCAATTGCGAATCGCAGGCTCACGGTGCCAGCGTCCAAAATGCAAATCCGTCAAATGTGTCACGCGCAGGCCACGCTCGAGCCTGGGCAGTTTGAACGAATGTCTCGAGATACCGAATCGATGCGCCTCGCTCCAGGCATACGTTGGAACGCTGCCCGCCAATCCAACCGTGCCGAGCGTCATGAGTTGAAGGAATCGTCTGCGGTTCATCACCCGAGCTTAAAGACGCAATATGAAGATTCTGCTCATGAAGCGTGCAGATCAGATTTTCGCCATGACGAGGACCGCATTCAAACCACCGAAGCCGCTCGAGTTTGAGATCGCGTACTTCACGTCTTGCGCTTTGGCCTGTGGCACGAAATCCAACTCGAAATCAGAATCGGGTTCGTTCAGGTTCACAGTTGGCGGAACCATGCCGCTCGAGATGGCCTGTGCCACGGCAACCGCCTCAATGCTGCCGGAGGCTCCAACCGCATGACCAATCATCGATTTGGTGCTCGAGATGCTCAGGTTTGTGGCGTGCGGACCAAAAACATGCTTGATCGCCTGGACTTCGGCCCGATCTCCAATTGGGGTGCTGGTCGCGTGCGCGTTCACGTAATCAATGTCCCCTGGCTCGAGTTCAGCATCGCGCAGGGCATACCGCATCGCTCGGGCAAGCCCTTCACCGTTCGGGTGCGGTTCAACCTCATGGTGCGCGTCGGCACTGCGACCAAAACCGATGATCTCGGCATACACCTTTGCCCCTCGAGCACGCGCGTGCTCGAGGCTTTCAAGAATCAAAACGGCGGAACCTTCAGCCATCACAAAGCCGTCCCGGGCACGGTCAAATGGACGGCTGGCGGTGGCCGGGTCATCGTTGCGGCTGCTCATGGCCCGCAACGCCGAGAACCCACCAATCGCCAGCGGCGTGATCATGCTTTCACTCGAACCGGCCAGCATCACGTCCGCCTCGCCGTGCTGTATCAATCGCATCGCCTGACCAATCGCGTCCGTACCGGTCGCGCAGGCGGTCGAAACGCTCGAGGTTGGTCCGAGCAGGTTGTGCCGCATGGCGACCTGCGTGACGGCGGCGTTCGCCATCAGCATCGGCACGGTGAATGGGCTCATGCGGCTGTAGCCGCGCTCGAAGCCAATTCGGGCCTGCGCTTCCCAGGTGGTCATGCCGCCAATTCCAGAACCAATCAACGCGCCGACACGCTCGAGGTCCAGACCAGCCAACTCGAGCCCGGAATCCTCAAGCGCAAGCTGTGCCGCCACCACCGCGAGTTGCGTGAAGCGATCAAGGCGTTTCAATTCTCGAGGCCCAAACCAATGGCCGAGATCGTTGTGGACCTCGGCAGCAATGCGCACTGCAAACCCGGTCGGATCGAACCGGCTGATGGTCTGCACCCCGTTTTGCCCCTCGAGTTGTGCCCGATGAAACTCCTGTTGACCCAGACCGATGGCGGTCACTGGACCAAGACCCGTGATGACCACCCGTTGTATCGCTCGAGGTTGACGAAGGTTACTCATTGCGGGTTTGGCCTTGCACAAGGTTTTTGGCAAAAGCCATGCGAGAAGTATGTCACGGATTTCCGGATTTCCGGTTCTGGTACATGACCACAGTTTGTTTGACAAGCCTGAATACGATTCCCTTACTTCTCCCGAACTCGTGTTTTCAAGGTGCGTGGCATGAAACACTTGGCATACACATCGCACCCTCCTCGAGCCAAAAAAAGGACACCAAAATTTGGTGTCCTTTCTGCATTGGTTGAAAACCTCAGATCGCTTCGGTCAAATCGCCTCAAGCAGCAGCAATTCGGGATTCTCGAGCAACCGCGCCATGTGACGCACGAAACGTCCACCTTCGGCCCCGTCGATAAGGCGGTGATCGAATGAAAGCGACAGGTACATCATGTGGCGAATCACGATCTGCCCATCTCGCACAACTGGGCGTTCCTGAATCGTGTGTACGCCCAGAATCGCGGCATCCGGTACGTTGATGATTGGGAAGCTGAACAGGCTGCCGACCGAACCCATGTTCGTAACCGAAAAGCTCGAGCCACTGATTTCGTCCGGTGCGAGTTTGCCGTCTCGGGCCTTTCCTGCCTTATCAACGATTTCGCCCGCAATCTCGAAGATGCTTTTGCGGTCGATGTCTTTGATGACCGGTACGATCAATCCCGCCTCGGTGTCCACGGCGCAACCGATGTTGTAGTACTTTTTGCGCACGATCTCGCCCGCCGCATCGTCCAGGCTGGAATTGACGTTCGGGAAGGCTTTCAGGGCGCTGGCGGCGGCCTTGAAAATGAATGGCAGGTAGGTCAGCTTCACGCCCGCCTTTTCTGAGGCCGGTTTCATGCGTTCGCGCAGCGCGACCAGGGCGCTCATGTCCACCTCGTCCACGGTCAGGGTGCGCACGGTGTACAAGTGGCTGGCGAGCATCGCGTTGCTGATCGCTTTGCGCATCCCGCGCAACGGCACGCGCTCCTCGAGCGTTTCGTACCCTTTTGGTGTGCGATAGACGGGTGGCGGGACCAACATGCCACCGCTCGAGCTTGGTGCGGCGACCGGCGTGGTTTGCGTCACGGCTGGCGCTGGGACACTCGAGCCACCACCGGCCACAAATGAACGCACGTCATCCACACCGACACGACCGTTCGGGCCGCTGCCGGGAACCGTGGCAATGTCCAAACCGTGTTCTCGAGCCATCGCACGGGCGGCTGGAACCGCGAGCGGACGACCGAACGAGTTTGTGCCCGCAACCTTTGCGGCTGGTGCACTCGAGCCAGTTTTCACGCCACCGAAATCCATCGCCACGGATTTCGTGTTGATGCCATAGGTGCTGTTCGTCGCGCTTTTTTGTGGGTCCTGATCGTCCGCGCCCAAAGACACGCTCGGTTTGACCACGGTTCCGTCGTACATTCCACCCGTTGTTGGTGGGGCGGTCGGAGCTGCTGGAGTTACTGCCGGGGCTGGCGCACTCGAGGCTTCCCCCTCACCTTCGAACGACGCAATCGCCTGACGAACCTGCGCGACCTGGCCCTCTTTGACCAGGATCTTCTCGAGCCTGCCCGAGAACGGCGCTGGAATCTCGGTCGTGACCTTATCGGTCATGACTTCGGCAACCATCTGGCCCTCTTTGACCTCATCGCCCTCCACGACCAGCCATTTGAGGATTTCGGCCTCGACGATGGATTCCGCCATCACGGGCATGACCATTTCTTTGGGCATTACAGGACCCTCCTAGGGTGAATAACAGGGAAAAGGTGAAAGGTAAAAGGGAAAAGAGGGTTTTACTTTGACCTTTTCCCTCTCACCTGCTCTTTAAGCGCTCAGCACTTTCTTGATTGCGGCGGCAATGTGATGCGCCTCGGGCCGGGAAAAGTGATTCAGGCTGTTGAATGGGCTTGGCATGGTGTCAAATCCGGTGACACGTTCGATGGGAGCCTCGAGACTGTACAGGGCGTGCTGGGCGATCAAGGCGGCGATCTCCGCGCCGAATCCTCCGGTCAGGTTGGCCTCGTGGACGATCACGACACGGCCCGTTTTCTCAACGCTGGCAATAATACCCTCGAGATCGAGCGGGCTGATGGTGCGCAGGTCCAGCACCTCGCAGGAGATTCCGGCGGTGGCGGCGGCCTCGGCGGCGGCCTCGCAGGGTTGGACCATGCCGCCGTAACAGATCAGGGTCACGTCGGTTCCTTCACGGGCGACTCGGGCCTTGCCGAGCGGCACGGTGTAGTACCCGGCTGGGATTTCGGTACGGATTTTTGGGTCGCGGTACAGGCGGATCGTCTCGAAGCAGAAAACAGGGTCGTCATCCTCAATCGCGGCCAGCAGCAAACCTTTGGCATCGTATGGGTTGCTGGGGTAAATCACCTTGATGCCCGGGGTGTGCGCCAGGTACGCCTCGGGGCTGTCGGCGTGCTGCTCGAGCAAGCCAAGACCGCCACCAACCGGGAAGCGCACGACAATCGGGCTTTTCCAGCGTCCACGTGAACGATACCGGAACCTCGAGAAGTGGCTGTAAATCTGATCCATCGCCGGGAACATGAAACCACCGAATTGGAATTCGACGACCGGACGCATTCCGGTCGCAGCCATCCCAACTGCCGTTCCGGCGATACCGGATTCGGTCAATGGGCAATCGAAGACTCGGGCAATGCCGTGTTTTTTCTGCAAACCGGTCGTGATCCGGTACACGCCGCCAAGGTTGCCGACATCTTCGCCGTAAATCACTACTTTTTCGTCACGCTCGAGGGCGATGTCCAGCGCGTTGGTGATGGCGGCGGCCATCGTCATGGATTTGGTTTCAGTCGGTTTTTCTGCGAGTTGCGTCATGCGTTCGCCTCCCGGATGCGGGCCTCGAGTTCAGCTTGCTGAGCAATCAGGTTCGGGGTTGGGTTGACCATCGCGTACTCGAGGATCGCCCGTGGATCTGGGGCAGGTGCTTGATCGGCGGCCTCGAGCGCGGCATTGAATTCGGATTCGATCTCCGCCTGCATCGCCACCTCGCGGTCGTCGTTCCAGCGGCCCTCAAGTTCAAGGAATTTCTTGACCCGTTGAATCGGATCGCGTGTTTCGGCCCAGAGTTTCGGATCGCCAGTCTCGTCGCGGTAGGCTTTTGGATCGTCACCGGTGGTGTGAGGACGAATGCGGTACGTCATCTGCTCGATCAGGCTCGGACCCTTCCCGGCTCGAGCGTCCGCGACGGCTTTTTTGGCCACATGATTGACGGCCAACACGTCGTTGCCATCGACCAAGTAACCAGGAATGCCGTAACCCTCGCTGCGACGCACCAAATTATCGACCTTGGATTGCACGGCTCGAGGCACACTGATTGCCCAACCGTTGTTTTCGATCACGAACACGGCAGGCGCGTTGGTGGCGCTCGCAAAATTCACCGCAATGTGGAAATCACCCTGAGACGTGCCACCCTCACCGATGTAGGTCATGCAGACGGCATCGGAGCCTTGGGCCTTCAAACCCATCGCCGCACCAGCCGCGTGCACGTATTGACCAGGAATCGAAATGATGACCGGCAAGATGTTGAGGTTGTCCGGCATCCGCCAGCCCTCGGGATGACCACGCCAATACATGATCGCGTTGCGCAACGGCCAGCCGTGCGTGATCATTGCGCCGGTGCTGCGGTACATCGGGGCCATGTAATCTTTGGGCTCGAGCGCAGCGGCGCTGCCGAGTTGTGATGCCTCCTGCCCACCGAATTGCGCATACGTCCCCAGGCGTTGCGACTTGGCGAGCACCAAGAACCGATCATCCAAATGCCGCAACAAACCCATGCGGCGGTAAAAATGCTCGACAATCTCGAGATCTGGGATCAAATCCTCACGTACAGGCTTGCCATCCGGCGCGAGGATCTGAAAAGGCTCGAGATCACCGCCGCGCTGCACGGTTCCAGCGATGTCCTCGCCAGATGATTTCTTGCCAGAAGAATTGCTCGAGGGCTTCGCTTCGGCGGCTTTCGCCGCCTTCGCCTTCGGGGCCGTAACTTTCTTGGTGACTGCCATGCCGGTATTCTGACATTTCGCACCGAATATTTCACGCAAGAACACACCAAGTCCAAAATGACGACAAAACCGGGACCGAATGAAGGTTCAGGCTGGCTCGAGAAATCGTCAAAATGCGCAAAACAACCACTTGAGGCCAAGATTGACTGTGCTATCATCTCCAGCGCATGCACCGGTCCACGGTGCCGAGCATGGGCGGTTAGCTCAGCGGTAGAGCGTTCGCCTTACACGCGACTGGTCGTAGGTTCAAATCCTATACCGCCCACCACGGAACCCCGTCTAGTGCGGGGTTTTTGCTTTTTCGAGTTCGGGTGAAATGGTCGAAATCGGGCGCGTGTCCAAGTCGTGTCCCACCGGCCCAAGTCGTGCTCTCGTATATTGATGGTCTAAATTCTCGAGCATCCATGCAAACTCGAGCAAGTTGTCTGTTTCAATCACACCAGGCGCGAGGTCTCGTGTTCCGTACCAGTAGGCGAGGTCAACCATAATTGCTTCTGGGGTCCAAAGATCGTCGTACCAGTTGCAAAAATCATCGTTCACGTGAACAAGTCTCCAAAATAGTCGAGTGCGTGGTGACCCGTTGTTGATCTGTTTGTAGTGTTTTCTAAACCAATCGCGTTGGTGATTACGCATGGTTTAGCGTACTGCTTTCAAGCGAGATGGGCGGGGCGAACATGTCGAACATGTGCTCGAGCAATTCGGATGGGAGCACGTGCCGGTAGATGTCCATTGTGATGCTGATGCGGGCGTGTCCAAGCGTGCGGGACACGACGGCAACCGGCACGCGGGACCGCAGCGCGAGGGTGGCGTAAGTGTGCCGGAGGTCGTGCGGGCTGATGTCTGGCAGGGCAACCCCGGCCCGGACGATGGCCTCGAGCGCTGGGCGGTGATCCACTCGAATGGCGATCATGCGTTTCTCGAGATTCGTTTTGCCATCGAGGGCGCGATCTGTTCGGGTTGGGTGGCCATCGGGTTTGTACCGCTCGAGCAGTTGTTCGCGGTCGGACCACTCGAGCACGTTTTTTACGGCGCGGTTCAAGTTGTCCGGGCTGATCCAGTTACCTCGAG